>CAMVNN010000005.1 GCA_947168865.1 uncultured Bacillota bacterium | reverse complement strand
CATTATTAAGTAATAGTGAACCAATATTATTTTTATCAGAAGTAATTGAAATATATAAACCTAGTTATCATAAATTTTTAAATGAGAGTAGAAAAGGAAATATGCTTGGATATATTAAATTCTTTTTGCAATGTGTAATTGAACAATGTAATAATTATATTATAAAAATTAATTCCATAAAAAATATTTATAAAAAAGATATGGAAAAAATCAAACAAATAAATGGTAATTCTGTTTATAGAATAATGCCAGTAATCATGAGGCAAATAATATTCACAAAAAAGGAAGTTGAAGAACAGTCTGGTGTTTCAAGAAATGTAGTTTCTAATATTATTGATCAACTTGTTGAATTAAAAATAATTGAACCAGACATGACATATGCAAAAAAAGCATTTAAGTATTCTGAAATATATGATGTTTTTGTTGGCAAAGATATGTTATAATTTTATTGAATTAAGTTTTATCTCATTTTATTATGGATAGTGAGCAATATTTCGTAAACTAGATACACAATTGCTCCAATGAGAATTTAAAACAACCTACTTGGTTGTTTTTTTTATTACTTTTACCATAATAAAAAAGCTAGAACTAGTCTAACTTAATTTTTTGCAATATCAATATTTGAAATTCCACTCATCTAAAAATTGCTTCACGAATAATTTCATAAATTCTACTCTTTCTTCTGCTATTTCTTTTCCCGTTTTGGTATTCATGTTATTAGCTAATTTAAATAATTTATGATAAAAGTGATGAATTGTAGATTCATTGTCCCCTGTTTCTTCTTGATAATCACTGTTAACATTTAATGGAATACTTTCATCGTACATATCTATTTTATGGGCTCCACCATATACAAATGCCCTACCTATTCCAATTGCTCCTATAGCATCCATATTATCAGCATCTTGTAATATTAAGGAATTAATGTCATCAACATTGTTGCCATTCCAATTGTAATCTTCATGATGTTCAATTGCATAACAAATTTTTTCTTTTTGCTCATCTGTTAGATTGATATGTGATAATATTTCTTGCACTTTTGGTATAGAATCTTTTGGTGATACAAATTTTCCAACTTCATTTTGCATTATTCTATGGATATCATGTAAAAAAGCAGCAATTCCAACAATTATTTCATCTCCATTTTCTTTAGATGAAAGGTAAAGTGCTAGATGCATTGTACGCTTCAAATGGCTTATATCATGTCCACTTGAATCTTTACCAAATAATTGAATTACATATGGTTTTAATTCTTCTATATATTTTTCCAACATTTCTAATCATTCCTTTCATTGAAATCAACTTCAAAATAGGTAAACAAATTATCATCTGGGATAAATAATTTAAATATGAAAATGTTCTTTTCTTTTTTAAAAACATATGCACTTGATAAAACATGGTACATATCATTAATATTGTTTTCATTATGTCTAAAATTTGAAAATATATATGGTTCTTCACCTATTTGTAAAGATGGACCATCAAATGTTATAGATTTGCTAATATCAATAGGTTTTTGCTTAAATTTATTTAAATCATCTAAACCTAATCTCACTTCAAACTCAAACCAAACATCTTCTTGATTTTTATTTTTTCCTCTTAATTCAAATGTAATACAAGGCTTAACCTCTTCTTTAGATTTTTTTCCATCTTTATAGTAAATTGTTGTATAGTTTCCAAATTCATATTCTAGTTTTAATTTAGTAATATCTTCATTATTTACTTCTAAACATGAATTATATGCATGTAATACTTGAGTTATTTTTGCCATATTAACACCTTCAATATAATTATAGCACATATAAAATTTAGTTGATTATTTTTATGATATGTGATAATATTTATCTAGGTGATGACTATGATAACAAGAAACAACTTATTTTTTGATTATTATAGTCTATTTTTAAAACACTAGTTCTTATATGAATTGGTGTTTTTTTAGGAGGTAAAGATGAAAGAAATAATTTTAAATCACCCAATGGTAAAACATAAAATATCAGTTTTAAGAAGTAAGGATACTAGTACTAAGGAATTTCGTGAATTAATATCAGAATTATCAATGATTCTTTGCTATGAAGCATTTAAGAATGAGGAATTGGAAGAATTTGATGTTGAAACACCTATTGCTAAGACAACAGGTTATAGAATCAACGAGGATAATTATGCTTTTGTTCCAATTTTAAGGGCCGGTATGGGTATGATTGATGGAGTGCTTCAAGTAATGCCTACTGCCAAAATTGGACATATTGGTTTATATCGTAATGAAGAAACATTAGAACCAGTAAAATATTTTGCTAAATTCCCGAAAGGAATTCAAGAAAAAACTGTAATTCTACTTGATCCTATGCTTGCAACTGGAGGATCTGGATCAGCTGCAATCACGCTTCTTAAAAAAGATGGTGTTAAAAAAATAAAATTTTTATCAATAATTGCAGCTCCTGAGGGAATAAAAAGAATCCAAAAAGATCATCCAGATGTTCAAATATATGCTGCTCAACTTGATGATCATTTAAATGAAAATGGTTATATTGTTCCTGGTTTAGGTGATGCTGGAGATAGGATTTATGGCACAAAATAAAGCAAGATATTTCTTGCTTTTTTTAATGTATGGTTTTATGCTCTATTTCTTCTTTGTATCGTCTATCACAAATAGTAGTGATTAATTCATATAATCTAGGATTACTAACATTTAAATTATTTGCCCAAGCTCTTATACTAATGCTGACAAGAACTCTAATTGGTATATCTTCAAGAAAGCGTATTTGTTTTTCTTCATTTAAATTTGATGCTCTTTTTATTAATTCTCGTATTGATAATTGTTTCATAGTAGTCACCTGATTAATTATTATAATCATTAGTAAAAATATGTCAATTAAAAAGAACTGATATTTCAGTTCTTTATCTTCTTCTTCGATTGCCAAAAATAAGAATTAATCTTAATATTTGAATTGCAGTATTAGCAACAGATGCAACATATGTATAAGCTGCAGCTTTTAATACTTTCTTTGATCCTTTAATTTCATCTTTAACTAAAAATCCATTATTTAGTTCTTTTAAGCCTCTTCTAGAAGCATCAAATTCAACTGGTAAGGTTACTAGTTCAAAAAGAAGAATAATGCATTCTAAGATGATTCCCAAGTAAATTAATTCAATCCACGATGCTAGTGCACCTATCATAATAGCTAAATATCCTGCATACGAAGAAAAATTAACAATTGGAACTAAAGAGCTTCTAAATTTTAGTGGTCCATATCCTTCTTTATGCTGAATTGCATGGCCACATTCATGAGCTGCTACTGAAGCTGCTGTTATTGTTGCTGTTTCGTATACTTCGGATGAGAGATTTACGGTTCTATTGCTCGGATTATAATGATCCGAAAGAAGTCCTTGAGTTATTTGTACTTTAACATCTGAAAGACCATTACGATCTAAAATCTTTCTTGCAATTTCAAATCCTTTTAAATGTGAAGATATTTTAACATCTAAATACTTCTTATATTTAGATTTTATTGATAATTGGGCAACTATAGTTATTAAAAATGCTACAATTGCTAATCCATAATACATCATTATCCTACCTCTTTTTCTTTTGGAATTTCTATTACTTTAGATCCAACAATTAAATCATGTAATCCTTTATTATCTTTTCTCATTGATACCATTATAATAATTGTTGTTTCAATTAATAATGCTAATACATATAATACATTATTGGCTAAAATATAATTTTTCTTTGAAAGAATTAAAATTAAGATTATTTTTAAAGCATTTATCCATACATTATGTAATATGATTGTACGAATTAAATATTTAAAAATACTCATATTAGAAAGCTTTATTTTCATGATTCTTTTACCTAATGTTTGACCATTATTATATTTTTGAAAAATAGCAAAATAAATAATTGTCAATAATATTGATATTGTTGCACCATAAATGTTTTTACGATCTAATTTGTAATTTATATCTTCTAACCTATTCTTATATTCTTCAAGTAATTTTTCATCTTTAATCTCCTTGATATTATCTTTATATTCTTCATAAAATTTCACATACTCATCGTTATAAATATCATTATATGCTTTTAATTGTGGATTCAAATAACTAATACTTGCTAACATTGATGCTGCAAATGTTACTAATAGAATATCAATAAAATAAGCAACTACTCTTTTCATTACCATTTAAATCATCTCCATTCATATAATATAATACCATATTTAATTACTTTTGAAAATTAAAAAGGAAGCATTGCTTCCTAATTCTTGCCAATCCAAATTTTTTATTTAATATCTTTTAATCTTACACTTACGAGCTTACTGACACCAGATTCTTGCATAGTTATTCCATATAAAGTATCAGCATATTCCATTGTTTTTTTCTTATGTGTTATTATTATAAATTGAGTTTTTTCTTTTAATTTTGTTATATATTCTCCAAATGTATCTACATTTGCTTCATCTAAAGCAGCTTCAACTTCATCTAAAATACAAAATGAAGTTTGTTTTGATTTTAATATTGCAAATAATAATGAAATCGCTGTTAGTGTTTTTTCACCACCAGAAAGTAATGAAATACTAGTTAATTTTTTACCAGGAGGAGAAGCTACAATTTCAATTCCAGTTTCTAAAATATTCTTTGGATCTGTAAATATTAAATCAGCTGTACCACCTTTAAATAATTCTTTAAATGTAATTTTAAAGTTTTCGCGAACAATCTTAAATGTTTCTTTAAAGTCTTTAATCATCTGATCGTCCATCTCTTTTATTATTTCGAGCAATATATTTTCAGCATTTGTTAAATCATTACGTTGATTAAGTAAAAATTCATATCTTTCGCTTACTCTTTTATATTCTTCAATTGCTCCAACATTAACTTCACCTAAATCTTTAAGAGTTCTTCTCAATTTATTGACTTTACTTCTAGAGCCATCAATATCAATTAAAGGATCACTTTTCTCTAAGGCAAGTTCATATGTCATACTATAATTTTCATTCAATATTTTTAATGCATTATCGATTTTTACTTCTAAACGATTAGAACTTATTTCTAAGTCTTTTAAAGTATTCATTTCTTCACGATATGATTCATTATTGATACGAATACTAGCTTCTTTTTCGGCAATTATATCATTGTATTCATCACGTTTTGATTTCAAATTTTGATATTTTTGTTCTAACTCTTGTTTTTCTTTTAGTAACCTATAATATTCATTTAAAGCATCTGTTTCTTCTTTAGAAATGTCATTTTTTAAAATATTGTTTGAACTATTAATTTCACTAGATATTGCATTAATACGATTATATAAGTCTTTAATATTACTTTCAGACAACTTAATTTTCTCACTTAACTCTAATTTATCTTTATTAACTAGATAAAGATCATCTTCATATTCTTGATATTTTGAATCTAAAGAATTGATTTCTTCTTCTAAGGTTTTTATTTTTTCTTCGTATTTGATAACTTCTTTTTCTTTATCAGCTAACTCTTGTTTATCTGTCCAAGTATTTCTTGCCTTAGCAAGTTCACCACCAGTTATGGATCCTCCAACATGAACAATTTCTCCTGAGAGTGAAACAATCTTATACTGATAATTAATATATTTAGCAAGTTCATTAGCAGTTTTAATTGTATCTACTACTAATACTGTTCCTAGTTGATTAAAAATAATATCTGCATATATTTTGTCACACTTAACTAAATTTGCAGCCACATCTATAAATCCAGATTGTTTTTTTAAATAATTTAATCTACTAATATCAATATTCTTAGGTTTTATAACATTTAAAGGAAAAAATGTAACTCGACCATATTTATTGTCTTTTAAGTATTTAATGGCTGCTTCAGCTGATAATTGATTATCAACAATAATATTATTAATTGCAGCTCCTAAAGCAGTTGTAATTGCTGTCATATACTCTGGTTCTACAGATATTACATTCCCGACAGTATCATTGATTCCTTTTAAACGTGGATTATTTAAGACATTACGCACTGCAAGTGGCAAAGAGCCATTATTTTCAATACTTGTTTCTAAATCAGCAATGCGATTTTTAGTTACATTTAAATTATAATAAATTTTATTTATTTCGTTTTCTACTTCTTGTTTTCTTTTTCTTAAACTGTCAATTTTATTTTCATGTTCTTTAAATGATTTTTCTAGCTTTTCTAGTGTATCGTGATTAGTGTCAATTTGAAGTTCATAACTAGCAACTTGATTCTTTAATCTCAATTCTTCTTCTTTTAAAGATACAATGTTTTTATGAATTTCATCAGTTGAAAATTCATATTTTTTTCTTTCAAGAATTATCTGTTTATGACTATTAGCTTTTTCTACTTTAGATGTCATATCAATTAATTCTTGATTTAATTTGCTAATCTCTTGATCTAACTTTGCAAGTTCATTTTTTTCTTTGGTAACACTTGCTTCATTTGCACTAGATGAAGATGTTAATCTAATAATTTCATCATTTAAATTCTTAATTTTTTCATTTGTTTTTTCATATTCATCATTAAAAGTCTTAATATCATGAGCTAACATTGAAACTTCGATACTAGATAATTCTTCTTTAGCTGAAACATAAATTTCAGCTTTTTCTTTAGCTTCTTTTAATGGTTCTACTTGAGACTCTAATTCAGCAATTATATCATTCACACGAGTTATATTATCATGTGTGCGATCTAGCTTTTTAATCGCATCTTCTTTACGTCTTTTATATTTTAAAACATTTGCTGCTTCTTCAAATATAATACGTCTATCACTTGATTTAGCACTCAATATTTCTTCAACTTTACCTTGTGAAATAATATTAAAGCTTTCTTTGGCAATGCCACTATCTAAGAGAATATCAGTTATATCTTTTAAACGACATTTTTCATTGTTTAAGAAGTATTCATTTGTTCCATCACGATATACTCTTCTTTTAATTGAAACTTCATTAAAATCAAGTGGTAAGGTATGATCTTGATTGTCAAAAACGAGAGTTACAGAAGCAACGTTTAATGGTTCTCTTGACTTTGAGCCTGAAAAAATAACATCAGTCATAGTATCAGATCCACGTAAGTTCTTAACTGATTGTTCACCTAAAACCCAACGAATAGCATCAACAATATTGCTTTTTCCAGATCCATTTGGGCCTACTATACCAGTTATTTTATCTTCTAAATCTATTTGAATTTTATTTGCAAATGATTTAAAACCACTCGCTTTAATAGTTTTTAAATACATAATTATCAACCCTACTTTTAAATTATACTATATTTAGCATTGTAAAACAAGAAAAAAGCAATTATAAATAATTGCTTTTACCATTCTATTTCTCTTTGACCTTCATGATAACCTACACATACACCAACTTTAGTTATGATCGCTTTATCATTTTTAAATTCTGCTTTATATTGAACAAATTTTTCTAAATCATCAGGAATTTTTGGCCATTCAGATTCATTATTACCAAACAATGGTGTGTGTTCAGTTAAATCAATTTCTTCATTTGTAGTACCATTAAAGTAATAGATTGCATTATTATTGATAACACCAAATCTTTCAACTTCTCTAACATTGTCTGTACCATTACTAAATATTTGAATGTTTGGACATAATTTATCAATTTGAAGTGCTGTTACATATTGATGAATTGTTTTTTTGAAAATAACAGCATTATTTGAATTGAGTACAATTAAGTGAGCATCACCCATATGCACATCATAATCAAAAACATATAAATATTCTTTATCACTTTTTATTGTACCAATTTTCTTATCTAATGTATTTGATAAGTCGTTCCAATATTTCATACTAATGTTAATATCTTCTTGATTTTCATAAAAAGGATAAATTACTTTTTCAAAAATATCTTCTTCACCTTCATCAATCATATCAAAAGTAAAATCACTATAAATTTCCTCAACAATCTTCTTGTTATTAATATATAAGTCAGCTGTAATAGTTTCAGTATCTATATCTGCATTAAATCTATATTCTAAATTAACATTCTTACCATTTACTTTTTTGGTTTTAGTAATGATATATAGATAGTTTGTTTCGCCTTTTTCTGCAAACACACCTGGGCAAATTGCAACTGTTGTTGTAGTAGCTTTGTTTTTACTAAAAGTTACTTTTTGTTGTTTAACTTGTAAATCTGTATATGGTTCTAAATAATATATTGCATCATTAGCTATATGATGATTATAAAAATCTTTATTATAATTTAAACAACTAGCTTCAAGAAGCTCAGGACCTGCTCCGCCAGAATTAAAACTTCTTTTGTATACTAATGTACCAGTATCGCTAATTACTATAGTATCAAGAATAACTGTTTTAAATAAAAAGTATTCTTTGTCACCTTTAATTATTGTGAATCTATCTTTTAATTCTTTCAAATATTTTGAAATATCAGGTGTACATTCACCCATCCAACAATCATCTTCATTTTTTTCTACATCTATAGACAAAGTATATGCTTTTATATCACTAACAAACATATCAATACTCTTATCATTACCAGAAACATAATATCTAAAGTCTAGTTTAACATTCTTACCATTTATTTTCTTTGTAGTTGATTCTTCTTTAGTATATGTCTTAGCTAATTTCCATATAGCCATTAATGTAATATCATCTTTTACTTCTGTTTTGAAGTCATATTTATTTCCTTCAAATTGCCATTCTACAAATGTCCAACCTGCTTTAGTTGGTTTTGTTTTTGGTTCTGTTGCAGTTCCATTTAATTTAATTTCTTGTGTCTTAACTGCACTACCACCAGCTGAATCAAATGTTACTTTTAGTTTCCTTTCTTTCCAAACAGCTTTTAAAGTAATATCTTTTTCAACTATTTTATTAAAATCATAGTCTTTTCCATTTAATTGCCAACTTACAAATGTATATCCAGCTCTTTCTGGATCTTCGGGCTTTGCTAATTTTTCTCCTTTTTTAACATTTACTTTTGTTGTTAAACTTCCATCATCAGTATCTAAAGTTACTACCCATACTTCTTCTTTTTTGGCCCATTCAGCTACTAATGTAATGTCGCTTGTTACTGGAGTAGAAAAATTATATCTTTCACCATTATATGTCCAACTAGTAAACTCATATCCTTCTTTAGTTGGAGTTACTGGTTTGGTTACTATTTCTCCTTCAGTTATAGTTTGACTTACAACTTCTGAGCCACCAGCTGAATCAAAAGTTACATTATAAGTCCTTTTTACAACCTCTTCAGGTTGCTTTTCTTGTTCATTATTCTCGCATCCTGTTACTAAAACAATCATAAATGCAAACATTATGGTTATCACCATAATTGAAAACACTCTTTTAATTTTGTCCTTGATTACATATCCTACCATACATCTATCTCCTTGCTATACAAATTTATTATAAATTTATTTTTAATGTTTTTAAATACGAGTTTACATGAAAAAAAGATACTTTACAGTACCTTTTATCTAAAAAATGCAATGTATGTTAAAAATGCTGTATAGATTGTAAATAGAATAACTCCATTTATCTCATCAGATTTAGTTGATTTATATTTAACTCCCAATGCTTGAAGTATCAAAAATCCTCCAATTAAACCTCCAATATGAGCAGCATTATTAATTTCAGGAACCATGAAACCAATTGCTAGATTAACTAATATAAGTGGTATTATTTGAGATCTAATAACAGTTCCAAGATAAACACGATAGTGATATCCGAAATATAGTAATGCTCCAAGTAAACCAAATATCGCACCTGATGCTCCTGCACTCCAACCGCTTACTAAAGCAAGTGATAGTAAATTACCTAATATGGCACTTGTTAAATAAATAACCGCATATTTAATTCTACCAACATAGCTTTCAAGTTGAGAACCTATTACATAAAGTGCATATGAGTTAAATAATAAATGTAAAAGTCCAATATGGTTAAACGCTGAAGTGATTAAACGATAATATTGACCGTTAAGAACTAATGTTGGTTCTAAGCCACCAAATATTTTTAAAGCAGCCTTTGAATTGCCTAAAATTGATTCTATTAAACCATTACCATTCTTTAAATTATATAGAAGTGTTAAGGCAAATATAACTACGTTTATAATTAGTATCCCATATGTTACATATGGTCGCTTTGGCTTAAAAATATCCTCTGCTTTCTTAGCATTAACTTCTGTTTTTGCTGTAATATCTCCTGTTATTTTAGCAAATAATTCCATTCCTTTTTCAGTAAACTTTGTTTTAGTAATTATATCTGGAAATGTTTCAGTGATGAATTTATATTTCTTTAAATCGGATATTTTTTTAATATCAGCACATGAAATACTATCATCAATTTCTAGTTTACTGAATTCGACATTTTCACCTAGATTAATAAATAAACTAAGTGTATTTAATGATGGGGAAAGTGTTTTTTTACTAATACTATGCATTATTTGCTTTGTTCTATAAAGATCAACTTGAAATTGTTCATTATTGTGAATATAATTTGAGACTATTCTGATTATTTTATATTCGTTGTCAAAGTTTTCTAACCATATTTCATTATTTGCACCATGTAATACAATTGGTGTATAGTTTTCTTCTGTAATAAAATAATGCAATAATTTCATTATTAATTCATCTTCTTTAGATGCAACTAATTGAGTCATTTTACACCTCCATCTTAAATTTTTCTAATATATTTTTAAATTCAATTGGTAATTCTGCATTAAATACCATTTTTTCTTTAGTTGTTGGATGAATAAGTTCAAGTTTCTTAGCATGTAAAACTTGCCCTGTCTCATCTATCTTAGGATAATTTCCATAAACTGGATCATTAACTATAGGATGATTTATATAATTCATGTGAACTCTTATTTGATGAGTTCTACCAGTTTCTAATTCAATTTCCAATAATGTTGTCCTTTTATATCTTTCAAGGACTTTAAAATTAGTGATAGCGTTCTTACCATTTGCAACAACAGCCATTTTCTTCCTATCTTTTGGGTCCCTTCCGATTGGAGCATCAATTGTTCCAGTATCTTCTTTAATAATCCCCCATACTAAGGCTTCATATGTTCTTTTAATACTTTTTGAAGCAAGTTCTGATGCTAAAAATTCATGAGCCTTGTTATTCTTAGCAATTACAAGTAATCCCGTTGTATAAGCATCAATACGATGAACAATTCCAGGGCGAAATTCACCATTAATATCACTTAAAGTGTCAGAATAATACGTTAAAGCATTAGCAAGAGTATGATTGTAGTTTCCTGGTGCAGGATGAACTACTAAGCCATTAGGTTTATTTATTACTAAGATGTCATTATCTTCATAGACTATATTTAAATCCATTTTTTCTGGTTCTAAATGATTTTCAGTTTCAACATATTCTAAAGTTATTTCATCATCTATTTTTACCTTATAACTACTCTTCTCACTTTTATCATTTACTAAAATATTACCATCTTTAATCAAAGATTGAATCTTACTTCTACTGATATCACTTTTTAAAGAAAGATAATTATCTAAACGCATATTTTCATCACTTGTTTCGACTCTGAATTTTTGCATTATGTTCCTCCTTTAAAGACTTAATAAGCATTAATATCATGGCAACAACTATAAGACTATCGGCTAGATTAAATACTGGATAATCATAACCAAAAATGTTAAAATCCAAGTAATCTATAACATATCCAAATCTAATTCGATCAATCATATTACCAATTATACCCGATATAAGCATACTTATCAAAATAATATCAATCTTATTTAGTTTCTTATTTCTAATAAAATAAAAATATATTATAACTAATGCTATAATTCCAATCACAACTAATAGTATTGATTGATTATTTAAAATACTCCACGCTGCACCATAATTATGAACATTAGTTATATCAAAAAAACCCTTAATTATTGTCTTACTTTCATTTAAAAGTAGTTTATTGCTAATAAATATTTTAATCAACTGGTCAGTTGCGATTAAAAATATTGATAATATTGCAAGAATAAGCATTAAATATCACCTTATACATTATATCAAAAAAATTAGCAAATGACTACTACAAAGAAAAAATAGTACATTGTACTATTTTGCTTCTTTTAATGCTGCTTCAACTGCTTTCATCAAATCAACTACTTTAATTGTTGCACCTGAGAAACCATCTAATTTAGAACCATCGGCATCATATTTTACCCATTCAATGCCTTGCTCTTTTATAATTTTGTCTTCGATTGCTTTAATTTGTTCATACCATTCTGCACCACCTGGAATAGTTCCAATTCCGGCAGATGTTCCTTTCATGCCATAATTGTCACCTAAAGTTTTCTTAGTAGTATAAACTTCGTCTTTCAAATATGTTGTATCAATAAAGCAACTCTTAATAAGTCCATTTGCATCTACATATATTACTGCTGTTGCAACATCCTTTTGACCATTATATTCATATTCATAGCTGCCAAAGTAAGTACCTTCCTTATATTTTCCTTCTTCTTTAGCTACTTCACATCCAGTTAAAAATAAAACTGCTGCTATTAAAATAAATAAGTATTTTTTCATATTATTCCTCCTCTGCTGTAATCCAGAATCCACCAAACATGAATCCCTTACGACTGCTACGTTTATACTCTATATATTTATAACCAAAACTTGTGTATTCAGTTACATTTCCATCAGAGTATACTTTAGTTTCTTCTTTTAAAACCACTACTGGTTTTTGATTTTTAGTTGCACGATAGTAATCATATGCAAGTAATCCAACCCATGCAATTAAAATTAATGTAATTAAAGCTGCAAAAAACTTTTTCATAAATACCTCCATATTCTATATATATTTTACTACAAAAGATAATTTCTATCAACCTTTTAAGATAAAATTAGATACAAGTTTTCTACTAATATAGCCAATTAGTAGTCCAGTTGGAATCGCGAATAAAATTAAAAATGGAAGATAATACAAAATATTGGCATTTTTAACAAATATAATGGCTACTATTATTTGCCCAATTGTATGAAAAATAGAACCAATTATACTTACTCCGATGATTGAGAATAGATTAATCTTCTTAAATATAAACATCATGATTAAGCTCAAAATAGCACCCGAAATACTAAAGAAAAAAGTAATATTGAATAATCCTGTTCTAAGCATTCCTACGATAAATATTCGCGCGATTGAAACAAATATTGCTTCCTTCATTCCATATGCATATAATGCAACCATAATCGCGATATTAGCCAATCCAATTTTAAGGCCAGGTATTATGCCATTAAAAATAGGTATTAAACTTTCAACAATGCTTAATACAATAGAAAGTGATAATAAAATTGAAAGTCTCGTTATTTTACGTATTTCCATAATTCACCTATAATGTTGCATCTAACTCATCAGAATATGCAATTTTTATTACTATTTTATTTGGTAAACAAACAATAGTTTCATATGACTCACTTATATATCCTTGTTTACTACATAAATGTTTTTCACTTGTCTCTTCCAATACTTTTATTTTACCATTGCCAGCTTTTATTTTAACGTCACCATTATAGCCTTTAACAGTATATTCTTTTTCTTCTTTGGATAAATCAATTTTTAAGATTACTTCATTTTCATAATAAATATTAGCTATTTTATTTGTTTTAACAGATGTTATTTTTAAGATTAATAAAGATATTAATAAAATTGATACTAGAATAACAACTAATTTTTTGTCATTTTTATTCATAATTCTTTATTCCTTCAGTCATTATTATTTCATCATCACTAGTATACCAAATAACATCTATATCAAGATTCTCGATTAATTTTTTACCTTCTTCAATTGGCATCAAGAATAAGCTTGTAGATAGAGTATCAGCTAGTGCACTATTTTTAGTAACTACTGTTACACTTTTAAAGTAATTTGTAGGATAAAGAGTATTATAGTCAATTATATGATGATAATTTTTACCATCATAAGTATAAAATCTCTCGTAACCACCACTTGTAACGACACTACTATTATTTAGTTTTAAGACTTTATATATTTCTTTTGTTTGATCTGGTTTTTCCAAACCAATCTTATACTTAGAATTATCATAGTGATCACCTACTAATACATTTCCACCAGCATTGATTATAAATTTATTGATTCCTTTTTCTTTTAAATATTTTCCAACTTCTTCAGTCGCATATCCTTTGGCAATTGCTCCAAGATCAATACTAGGATGATTATTCAAAATTTCACATTTGTTTTTAAAAATAATTGGATTTATTTTATTTTTTGCTTCTTCTAATTCTGTAATACTAGGAATGCCATTTTTATTTTCACGATAAGCTTTCCATACATCTAAAATATCTGACATATTTATATTAAATCTACCTTTTGTTTTCTCATTATATTCGATGCCTAATTCAATCATTGAACAAAGTTTATCATCTAACTTTATTGTTTCAGATTCACTAGTATTATGTTTTAAGTAATAGACATTTTCTAAAGAAGCATATTCATGATAACGATCAGATATTTCATGATAATCTTTATATATTTTGTCAATTTCTTCAAAGATAGTTTCTGTATTTTCATAATCATATATTTTTATATTAATATAAGTATCCATATAAAAGTAATTGCGTGAATCATACTTTTTATCCGCACAACCAGTTATAAATAATAAAATAAGCATTAACTTTAATATCTTTTTCATATTTATCACCAATATTTATTATAACAAAAATAAAAGAGTTAAAAAACTCTTTTTAATTATTTTTAGAATATATACAACCACAATATGTTTGACGATATAAATCGTACATTTTTGATAGTTCTATGCTTCTTTTATAACCATTATTCTTTTTAAAATCACTTGGTAGATACTTCATATTATATTTACTTTCTAATTCTAAACCGATTTCATTAATAAGTTCAGCATTCTTATATGGGCTAACTGTTAAAGTAGTTGCAAAATAAGTAAAATTATTAGAAAGTGCATATTTACAACTTTCTTCCAAGCGATATCGGTAGCATAAGTGACATCGTTCGCCACCTTCTGCTTCACTTGCATATTTTGAAGCAAATTCATAAAAATCTTTTTGATTGAATTCTGGTTTAATTACTTCAATATATTCTAAATTCATCCCTTAACAATTTAGAAAATTCATTATATCTTTTATTATATTCATCTAAATCATTCATATTAGGATTAAAATAGTAAATTGTAATATCAAAGTATTCGTGCAAAAGCTCTAGAACATAACTTGAACAAGGAGCGCAGCAAGCATGTAATAACAACTTTGGTTTACCTTTAAGTGACTCAATTATCTTGAGCATCTGTAGATGATAATTGTTCATTTTCCACCTTTGCAGTTATTACTTCAGCTTCGACCATTTGAGCTTCATTTTCCTCTGGTTCGGCTGGCTTATATCGCTTTAAAGAATTATTTAAATAAGCAAAATAGTTATTTTTAATTGCTAGTGCACTCATTTTCATATCGGTTGTAAGACTACTATTTATTTTTTTAATATCTTCAACTGTGTAATAATCATCATAATTTGTAATTTTACTATTAGCTGCATTATAGTATGCATGTTCATTTTTCCAAGAACCATCTGCAAATACTATTCTACTTTCGTAGTCATCAGCTAAAACATCATGTCCTAGATATAATCTTGGATCATAATTAAGATTAAATAGATTAGCAATTGTTGGAGTTAAATTCATATATGTTGTATATTGTTCATACTCTGTTGGCTTTAGACTAGGATTATAAATAACAAATGGTGTTTTATCAGAAAGAGAATCCTTTGCAACGTTATAGCCTAAGACTTTTTCAATGTTTGTCTTAGCAAGTCCATATGGATAGTGATCAGCAAATAAGACAATAATAGTATCATCTAATAAATTTCTTTCTTCTAATCCTTTAATTAAAATACCTAATGCATTATCTAATACTTTTAGTTTAGACATATATCTTTTTGTTGTTGAATTATATTTAGTGTCTTTAAATTCACTTAAATACATATCACCATAAGGACTAGAAATCGAGTATGGTTGATGTGAACTTACGGTCGTAAGCCATGTCATAAATTTTGTGTTTTCTTCATATTTATCGAGAATAGTTAAGACTTTTTTGAAGAAGTCTTCATCACTAGCCCATTTACCATATTCATAGTAAAATGGTATTTTTAATGATTGAACACCATAATATTTTTTGCTTCCCATATTTGGATGAATAGTACTTCTACGATAATAACTTTCAGTGTAATTATGCATTGAAGTAGTTTCGTACCCACTATTATTGAATAAATTAAATATTGCTTCATAATAAGTATTAGCTTTATATTTATTCGCGGTACATGAGTCATTTATTGAATAAAGACTTATCATACCACTCATTTCATTATTACCTGTAGCACAACTATTACGTGGTGAATAATTGTTAGAAAAATGCCATCCTTCACTATAAAGTTTATAAAAATTAGGATAATATTCTTCATTTATAATGATATCATTTACTGATTCCATCATTATTACAATCAAATTTTTTCCTTCGAATAAACCTGTATAGTCATTTTTATCAGTTATATCACGATTAATAAAATATTTATTTAAATTATTAAATGTCGAATTTTTTTCGTTCTGAATTGTTTCTTTCCAAGCACGGTCATCAATTATACGTGAGTTATCAGTTATTTCTTCAGGTTTTTCTTCTTTTGGTTCTTCAACTATTTCAGGTTCATCTTCTTCTACTTGAACTGGAACAATTAAAGCTTTTATATCTAAAACACCATATCCAATCGTACCGAATTCTTTGATTACAATACTTGGAGCAGAAGGATTTTTTACGAGTTCTAAATTACTAACTTGTTGCAAACTATTTTGCATAAAATTAGCAGTTATTGTATATTTATAAGTTAAACTAAAAACAATTAAAGCAATTGATACAAATATCATATAGAAAGCACTTTTTTTAGAAAATGATGGATATTTGATTTTTTTTCTGAAAACAATTAATAAAATTGTTGTTAAAACAAGTGATGTAAAAATTAACCAATATGTCCAATGAAAACTTGATAGGAATTCAATTAGATAATCTTCTACTGCACCCAATTGGCTAGAAGCCCCGAATGATATATAAACTCCAAGGTAATTGACAAATCCTATTTGAGCACATGTATATAGTGAAAATACAAGAACTATTAAAATTGATGCAATTCTGGAAAATCTTTCATTTAGTAAACTAACTAATGAAGAGAATAATATAGCAACAACATTAAGTCCAATTAAAATACGTAAAGAAGCCCAATCAAAAATTTCAAAACCACTTAGAATTCTGAATACTAATTCTGCTAATGAAAGATTTATTAATATTAACAAATAGTTAAATAAAAACTTACTAAAGTAATTTGCCTTTTTATCCATAAAATCACGTCCATAACGATTATATCATAAAAAAAATAAAATACAAAAAGAAAAATACTATCAAATGATAGTATTTTTTTTACTAATTGTTATTCATTTGTTTAGCTACTTCTTCAGCAAAGTTTTCTTCACGTTTTTGCATTCCTTCGCCTACTTCATAACGAATCATTTTAACAAGTTCGCCACCGTTATTTTTAACGTATTCACCAACACTGATATCTGAGTTCATTACGAATTCTTGTTCTTCTAAACAAATTTCTTTATAGAATTTATTCAAACGACCTTCAACCATTTTTTCAGCAATTTCTGGTTTCTTTCCTTCATTGATAGCTTGTTCCTTTAATACTTCTTTTTCACGTTCAACGTCTTCAGCTGGAACTTCTGCTCTTTTAATGCAAGTTGGACGCATTGCTGCAACATGCATTGCAACATTGTGGCATACTTCATCATTAGCTCCATTAATAACTAAAAGAACACCTATTTTACTACCCATATGAATGTAATTACCAAATAGTTGATTGTCATCTTTTTCTACAATCTCAAATCTTCTGAAAGATAATTTTTCACCAATTTTTGCAGTTTTAGCAACAATTAAATCATTAATTGTGCCTTCACTACTTGGCAAATTCAAAGCTTCTTCTACAGTCTTAACATTATTTTTGATTAAAACATTCAAAATTTCTTTAACCAATTCTTTAAATTCAGGATTCTTAGCAACAAAATCTGTTTCAGAGTTAACTTCAACAATTACAGCTTTATTACCTTCGATTAAGATATCTGTCATACCTTCTGCAGCAATACGACTTGCCTTTTTATTAGCAGTAGATATTCCTTTTTCACGTAACCAATCAACGGCTGCGTTAAAATCACCATTAGTAGCTTCTAATGCTTTTTTACAATCAAGCATTCCAGCTCCAGTTTTTTCTCTTAAATCTTTTACTAAACTTGCAGTTATCATGTTAATCCTCCTATTTTAATGCTTCTAATAATTCAGCTTTTTTCATTGTAGAATAACCTTTAATTTCTTTAGTTTTAGCTAATTCACGAAGTTCAGCAACTGTTTTTTCAGATAAATCTTCGGCTTTTTCTTTTGGTTGCTTCTTTTCTTTAGCTTCTTTTACTGGTTTTTCTTCTGTAGTTTCTTTTTCTTCAACTACTTTTTCTTCTTTAACAGGTTCTTCTTGTTTTACATCTTTTTTGAAGTTTTTATTTGCTTTTTGTGGAGCTTGTTCTTTACGATGATCTTCACGTTTCTTAACTGATTCAACAGCTTTCTCCATGATATCTTTTTCGTTCTTATCATCTTCATTTACATAGTTAACAAGTTCGCCACCATTTGCTTCAACAATAGCATTAGCCATAACACCAATTACTAATTTTACAGCACGAATAGCATCATCGTTTCCTGGAATTACGTAATCAACTACATCTGGGTCACAGTTAGTGTCTACAATACCAAATACTGGAATGTGTAAACGATGTGCCTCTCTGATTGCAATTGCTTCTTTTGTTGGATCAACAATAAACATAGCTCCTGGTAATTCTTCCATATCACGAATACCAATTAATAGTTTGTTTAATTTGTCATATTCTTTTCTTAAACCAACAACTTCTTTTTTAGGTAACATATCAAATGTACCATTTTCTTCCATTTTTTCGATTTCTTCTAAGCGTTTAACTCTTTTTCTAATTGTTCTAAAGTTAGTTAATGTTCCACCTAACCATCTTTCAGTTACATAATAAGAATTAGAACGAATTGCTTCTTCACGTGTAGCATCTTGTGCTTGTTTTCTAGTTCCTACAAATAAAACTTTCTTTCCAGATTCTGCAATTTTCTTAAGTTCAGCATAAGCTTCCTCAATCATTTTTGCAGTTTTTTGTAAGTCGATGATATAAATATCATCTCTTGATGTAAAAATATACTCTTTCATTTTTGGGTTCCATCTACGAGTTTGATGTCCAAAATGTACACCAGCTTCAAGTAGATAACTCATTGATACAACTGTCATTTTATTCCTCCTTTGTTATTTTCCTCCATTACTTCATCCTTATATTATCACCAATTGGCACTAGATATATAAGTCCATAATGTGTGTATTTGAAAAAGCCAAATTAATTATATCATAAAACCATCTAAAATCAAGCATTTTTTCATGAAAAAAAGTCTTAAAAATAAGACTTATTTCAATTCTTTTTGAGGGGCATCTTTTAAAAGATGCATTATTAATACTTTATCTTTATTTGCAAGTAATCTTTGAATGTTTGCAAGTTGAACACTTCTAGGTATACTATGACTATTTGCTTTGAATATTTCAAGTAAAACTTCTGGTTTCCCTAGCATTCCTTTAAGTGATGCAATCATCATTTCCTTTTTACTAACTCGTGTTAAATCAAGACTAACACCTGCTACTCGAGCAAGTGATTCAATGAAAACACGTTGAGTTCTACCATTTCCTTCACGGAATGGATGTAAGGCATTTATATCAGCAAATAATCGAGCTAATTTTAATAATTTTGTTTCATAATCATATTCAGTATAAAACTTTTCATTATGAAGTGCACCAAATATATCTTCTGCACAAGGGTATATATATTCACTCAAACAAAACAAAGTTTTTTCTTTAGTAATATTATAAGTTCTAATCTGCCCAGCCCAAGCATATACATCTTGAAATAAATAAGCATGTATTTTTCTTAAGTGATTTAGATCAAAAGACCCTTTAATAGGTTTTTCATTTAGTTCGGCAAGTCGAAGACTTACTAATTCTCTTTCGGCATTAAAAAGATCTTCTTCATCTTTAATTCCAAGCTTATTTTTCAGTGTATCTGTTCCAGGATAGCAAAGCCTATCAGCAGGACTTTTATAACTATCTTCCATTTTTCCTAGATCCTTTTGGTACATACCTAACATATTTATATCGTTTCAATATTTCTTCTCTTTCCTTAGCTATTGAACTAGAGCCACTGAAACAACGATATAACTTATCTATAATTTCTTCTGTTAAAGGCATTCCTTCTTGAGCCATAGCATCACTAACACGTCTGATTTTTTCTTCAATTTCAGTATCACTTACTTCTTTTGGCATAGTATTTTCCCCCTTAATTGGCAGTTATTATAGCATAAACATAAAAAAAAGCCAAATTAATGACTTTTTTTAACATCTATTATTACATATTCTGAAAATGTACCAGTTTTAAATTTCACTGCCCAAGATGAAATTCCAGAGCTGACAATAAAATTTGTATTATTTATTTTTTCTAATCCATATACTTTATCATTAGACTTTATCATTAATCCTACAAGTCCAAGAGGTATTAGTTGACCACCATGAGTATGTCCAGAGATAACTAAATCCGCATTTGTTTCTTTTAAAGCATCATAATCATTTGGTTGATGATCTAAAACAATAATGTATTTGTTTTTATCTAAGTCATTTATTAATTCTGAAGCTTTTTTTCTATTAGAAACACTCTTGTCTTGTCTTCCTACTAATATGATGTCATCTCCAAGTTCAACTGTCATATCTTCAAGAATTCTGACATTATTTTTTTCTAGTTCTTCTCTTAATTCACTTTCAGTAAAATCTCTACTATTTCCATAACCCTTATCATGATTTCCAAAGACAAAATAAACTCCATATTTTAAATTTATGTTTTTAAAAACTGAAAGGGCTTTAACTAAATCTTCTTTCTTACTGCTATCATCAACTAAATCTCCAGTTATAACTAACATATCAGGATTTTGATTAGCAATTTCTAAAACATAGTTTTTAAATCCATCACCATTGAATGTAGTTCCAAGATGAGCATCTGTTATCTGAGCTATTCTAACATCATTAATTTCTTTATCCGTTGATAAGTTATAAGCTGTTTTTCTTACATCATATGCAGAAAAAAGCCCATAACTCATATAGATAATTGTAAGTATTAATGTTATTAATACTTTATTATCATAAGTGACTTTTTTTAAAAACAAACATATTAAATCTACTAATAATGATATTAATACGAAATGAGTTAAAACAACAATAGTATTAATATAATCTATTCCTAAGGAAGCACACATAAGAGCAATTATAATAGCTCTTACTGTAATATACTTTTTTTTATTACTTTCTTTTAATTTTTCAAAATATGAAAGACGATTAATCTTTCTTATAGTAGTTACTAAAATGATAAAAAGACAAATTATAATTAAAAAAGCTAATAAATAGAACATTTTTCCTCCTAAAAAAGCAATATTTTATATATCAATATTATAGCATAAATAAAAAAGTTTAGAATTAACTAAGCTTGATTATTTTTGGTTCTTCTGTAAATGAATAAATTGTTGCTAATGCTTCTTCAAAATATAAAACTTCAGTATTATCATCATCTGCTTTATACATTCCTTTTAATTCTGGATATTGATTTAGCATGTGTTCTTTTGCTTCTATTCTATCATCACGAACTAATTTACCAGCAATTCTAATCCATTTGCCATTATTAAAGGCACATATTTCAACATAAGGATTTTTCTGAATTTGTTTAGAAACATCTTTCTTTTTCCCTGTTTGAATATACAATTTTCCTTCAAATATTTCAATTGTTCCAAAAGGTCTTACTTTTGGCTTGTTTTCATCAACTGTTGCTAAGTAATAAACTTTGGCTTCTTTTAAAAACTCTTTTACTTCTTCCATTTTATTCCTCCTTATCATAATCTTCTAAAAAGCTTTTATATTTACTATCTTTTTTAGTGCCTAAAACACAATTTAAATTAACATTATCTAATGCTTTATAAATATTATAATCTATTTCATCATAGTCCTTTTTTAATTCTTCAATCAATTTTTTCATGGCTTTTCTCTTGCTATTTGATTCATCAATCGCGACTTTTTCAGTAAATTTGCATGCACAATTTAAAAATGTTAATTCATTATATTTTGACCAAGCAATTATTGCTTTTTCTTTTACTAAATAAAGTGGTCTTATCAGTTCTAGTCCTTTATAATTATCTGAGTGTAATTTTGGCATCATGGTTTTTATTTCAGCTCCATAAAACATTGAAAGCAATGTTGTTTCAATTACATCATCAAAGTGATGGCCTAAGGCTATTTTATTACATCCAAGTTCTTTCGCCTTATTATACAAATATCCTCTTCTCATTTTAGCACACATATAGCATGGGCTTTCAGCTGATATTTTATTAACTACCTCAAAAATATCACTTTCGAATATCTCGATTGGAATATTTAATTCTTTAGCATTTGAGACAATTAAATCAACATTTTTTTTATTATATCCTGGATTCATGACAACATATGAAGCTTTGAAAGGTACTTTACCATGTCTTTGTAATTCTTGAATACATTTTGCTAGTAAAAATGAGTCTTTCCCGCCTGAGATACAAACCATAATATGATCATTTTCATTGATTAATTCATAATCTTGAACAGCTTTAATAAATCTAGACCAAATATCTTTTCTGAATTTTTTGATAATTGTTCTTTCTATTTCTTTAAATCTTTCCACTTTAATCACCTTAAAAAAGAAAGCTCTTATCTTGTAAGAGCTTAATTAACAATGGTAACCGGTATGGGTTTCGAACCCACGAATACCACCTTGAGAGGGTGGCGTGTTAAACCACTTCACCAACCGGTCATTGCATAAATATAATAACACACAAGAAAAAAGAAAGCAATTATTTATTGCTTTCTTCAAAGAAATTAATTCTTTTTATTACTCTTTCTTTACCAAGATTCTTTAGTATTTCATAAAGATCAGGTGTCATTGTTAAACTGGTAACAGCTACTCTTATGGCTTCACATACATCACCTATTGAACCTTTATATTTATCTGGTTCTGCTTTATAAGCTTTTGTTTCTGATGCATAGCCATATTTTGGAGCTAATTCTTTTATTTTATTAAACCATTCTTCTTTTGAATCATTAGGATCAAAATAATTATTTACATAATCCTTTAATAGTTCAACATTATATTCTTTTTCAAGATTATATTTTGCTTCTTTGAAGAATAATTCATCAAACATATACCAAGTGTATGTTCTAACATCTTCATAAGCTGAAATGTCTCTTCTTGGACGAGGTATTTCTCTTTCAATGTTTAAAATATTTATAGAATAATCTTTATATTTAGTTAAAAGTTCATTAAATTCTTGATCGTATTCTTTAGTATAATTTAAGGCCCCTTCATAAACATCTTTTGCTTTTAATGAACTAAAATATACTTTTGAAATACTAATCAATTTTTGAATATCAAATAAAGATCCTCCTATTGGACATTTATCAAATTCAAATGTAAAATCACCAATTCCTTTGTCTGGATTTTGTAAATACCAAGCTTCAAATGTTGAATTATTGATTGTTGCTAAGTAAAGTCTTATAACTTCAGTTGGAATTCCTTTTTGATGATAAAAGCTTACTGCAGCCCACGGATCTTTACGTTTAGATATTTTTCTAACTGTGCTACCTTCTTTAACTGTTAAAGGAGAAATATGTGCATATTTAGGAAGCTCAAAACCTAAAACTTTGAATAATTGTTCATGGACATTCCAAGATGAAACCCATTCATCCCCTCTTATGACATGTGTTGTATGCATTAAATGATCATCAATCGCATGAGCGAAATGATAAGTTGGTAAATTGTCAGATTTTAAAATAACAATATCCATATCATTTTCAGGCATTTCAATGTTACCTTTAATTAAATCATGAAGAATTACTTTGTTGTTGAAATTTCCTGGTGATTTTAATCTTATAACATATTTTTCACCATTTTTAATCTTTTCTAAGGCTTCATCCATAGTTAAAGTACGGCACTTGGCCCATACACCATAATAACCGATTCTTTCTTTTTCAACTTCTTGAATATTTCTTTGTTCATCTAATTCTTCAGGTGTGCAGAAACAAGGATAAGCTTTATCTTCTTCGATTAACTTTCTAATGTAAGCGCGATAGATGTCGCCACGTTCACTTTGAATATATGGCCCATATTCACCACTAAATGATGGCCCTTCATCAAAATTGATGTTTAAATTCTTAAAGTCTTTAATAATTCCTTCAATTCCATTTTCAACTTCACGTTTTTGATCAGTGTCTTCAATACGAAGCATCGCGATTCCATTTGTTTGTTTGGCCATTACTAAATCAATAAATGAAGCATATAAACTTCCCATATGAACAAATCCAGTTGGACTTGGAGCAAATCTAGTTACCATTGCCCCAGCAGCTAATTTTCTTTCTGGATACTTTTTTTCATAATATTCATAATCATGTTCAACATTAGGTACAAGTATTTCACTATATTCTTTTCTTGTCATAAAATCATCCTTTCCAATAAAAAAAGCCCGCCCATTTAAGGACGAGCCTGACTCGTGTTACCACCTTAATTTATAGTACTAGTACTACCTCAAAAATCGTTAAAGCCGATATACTAAAAGCTCCAAAGTTTCTTCGGATTTTCTATTTGTTAATTCTCATCAACCATTAACTTTCTTTAAAATAGTTTAAATCGTACTCTTCTTCTTCAACACTTATAAATTTTCTAAATTTTTCTTAATAATGCTATTAACCAAACTCATATCTGCTTTGCCTTTTACTAAAGGTGCAATTTCTTTCATGACTTTTCCAATATCATTTGGTCCTGTTGGATTAACTTTAGCAAAAACTTCTTTAACAAGTTTTTCAATTTCAGTTTCATCCATCATCTTTGGCATGTATACATTTAATATTTCAATTTCTTTATTATTTTGATCTACTAAATCATTTCTTCCAGCTTTTTCAAATTCAACATTAGCTTCTTTTCTTGTTTTAATTTGTTTAGAAATAATTGAAACAAATTCAGCTTCTTCTAATTCTCTACCTTTTGCTATTTCATCCATTTGAATAGCTGCTTTTACCATTCTTATTACAGCAAGCTTAGTCTTATCTTGACTTTTCATAGCTGCTTTTAAGTCTTCCATTAATCTTTCTTTCATAATCATTCTCCTAAAATTAAAGAGCTTATGCAGCTCTGTTATATGAGCGTTCCTTACGACGACTATTTTTTATTGCTTCTTTCTTAGCATTTCGTCTTCTTTCGCCCGGTTTTATATATGATTCTCTTTTTTTAACTTCTTTAAGGAGGCCATCTTTAATATTTTTTTGTTTGAATGTACGTAAAGCACCTTCAACATTTCCGTTTCGTACAACTACTTTTGTCATTAAAATCCCTCCCTTCCCGGCTACCAAAATTATATCACTACTGACTTTTTTTGACAACATTTTTTTTGATAAATAAGCAAAAAAGTAGTATTTTAGAAATATTATGAATTATCAAAATAAAAAATGGTCTCAAAAATACCATTTTTCATTACTATTTATGAATACTAACATCAGTACCTATTCTAACATGATCATATAAGAAAAATGCATCAGCTGGTTCCATACTAATACAGCCATGGCTTTTTGGAGTCCCCATTTTACGATTCTTTATATCATGAATATATATTCCATCGATTAAATGCATTGCACGCTCAACCCATACTTTATAACCATATTCTTCGCTTGTAAACCAACACCCTGGTGTCATATCATCAATTTTATATAGTCCAGTTGGGGTTGGTGTACCTTTGGCACCTGTACTAACAAGAGTGTTCATAATTAAATCATTATTGTGATAATATTTTAATCTTTGACCTGGTAAATTGACATCAACTGCAATATTACCTAATTTTTTAACATCTTTTTCATTAATATAACCAACAGTACTATCAACTTTTACTAAATAGTATCCATTAGATTTGCCCAACACCTCAGCACTTTGATAAACTTTAAAGTTTTTAACAACTTGGGCTGAACTATTTGGATTATAAAGTAAACTTGAATCTCTTTTTAAAGATACTATTCCTTGAACTTCTAAATTTTTGATTTCTGGAAATGTCGATTGTAATTTTTCTTTTAATGAACTTAAGTACTTTCCACTTACAAATCCTATTTTACCATTATATTTTACTATCTTCCAACCATTATTAGTGCGACCAATGACTCTAACTTCAGCTTTATTTGGTATAAGTGTAATTTTGTTATAATCATTTACTTCTGGAGAAAGTCTAAAATATAATCCCGATGTTGTATATGCAATATCTAGTTCTTCTTCATAAGTATATTGAGAATCAAATGAATAATTCTTAGTTAAATAACTTGTTTTAATATATCCAATAGTATTCCCAACCATTACTAAAGACCAATCTTTATATTCGGCAAGACAAGTACATGTATCTCCTGTATTTACTTGACCCAAAATAAGTGAATCAGTATTAGCAGAAAAGCGCACATTAACATTTTTTCCTTTAACTTCCCGATAATCATTGCAAGTTCTTAAATTACCTTGAACTGGAATCACTGTTGGTATAGTAGTTACATATGGTGTTACCGTTGGAGATGCTAGCACATATTGTGTTACTGTTGGAATTGGTCGTTCTGTTGGTTCTGGTGTATTTGTAGTAGTAACTACAGCTTCTGGAAAAACTTCATAATTATTATTTTCTTTGTTTTCGTTTTTTGAGCATCCAGTTAAACCACCAAGTGTAATTAATAGAAGCATTAATGCTTTTTTTCGTTCTGAATTTTTCACTTAAAATCCCCCTTTTCTAAAACGAGGAATATTATAGTACTTATTTATTTTATGTCAAGATAAAACAAGAGCTTTAAGCTCTTGTTTATTAGTAATTTTTTGCTTTAAGTTCAAAATATGATTGTGGATGAGCACATACAGGACATACTTCTGGAGCTTTCTTTCCGACTACAACATGTCCACAGTTGCGGCAAATCCAAATAGCTTCTTCGTCTTTTGAGAACACTACTTCATCATTGATGTTTGCAAGTAGTTTTCGATATCTTTCTTCATGCTCTTTTTCAATTGCTCCAACCATTCTAAATTTAACAGCAATTTCTTTGAAGCCTTCTTCTTCAGCTTCCTTAGCCATACGTTCATACATATCAGTCCACTCATGATTTTCACCGTTAGCTGCTGCTTCTAAATTTTCTTTAGTATCCTTAATGGCTCCGCCTTCTAAATATTTGAACCACATTTTAGCATGTTCTTTTTCATTATTTGCAGTTTCTTCAAAGATAGCAGCTATTTGTTCATAACCATCTTTTTTAGCTTTACTTGCAAAGTAAGTATATTTATTTCTAGCTTGTGATTCACCTGCAAAAGCTTCCATTAAATTTTTTTCAGTTTTTGTTCCTTTTAATTCCATAATTACATCCTTCCTCTAACAAGTTAATTTTATCATATTTTTAATTAAGTGTGCAACTAATATATATATCAACATAATAATTTTCTGAGTTATCTGGATCATATAATAGGTCAAAAGTGCTATTATTAGCTAATTGAGCATTATTGTATGTTCTTTGACTTTTAAAAGTTCTTTCTTTGCCATTAATAGTGTATTTCACATAAATTACATTTATACATATTATCAACCCTAGTATAATAATATAATAATTATGTGATTAAATCAAGCAAATAAAAAAGAGGTTTTAAAACCTCTTATCATGAGCTCATTATTATAATACTATCTAAGAATACAACTATTTTTTGATGTTAGTCTTCTTATAGCCGAACCACATGCACGACCAATATCTAGGATGGAATTTAAAACTTTTGTAACTGCCGAAATCAAAGTTCCAGTAATGGAACCTGCTTTCACATTTTTACATTCTGATTCAGTTAAGATCATTGACGACACTTAGATGGATTAGTATATCCGTCTATTACTCCTACGATAAAAGTTATAATTCCACCTATAATTCCTACTATTCCCCAGCGAATAGCACCTGCTTTAACATCTTTTAATTCATTTTTATTAAGTTCTTGCATCATATAACTCCTTTCATGTATTTAGTATAAATATATTCCCATATATTTGTTTCTTCTCCTATACCAAGATAGAGTTCTAAAATGTAGTCATATTCATCATAATCAAAATTTATCTTTAGATTTCTTTTTAGTTTATTATCATGAAGTATGTATTCATCGCCTATTTCTATTATTTCATAGTTTATAATTTGACCTTTATATTTTAATTTAGCATTTAATTTACTTATTTCTTCATCAGTTAAATATATATCTACATATTCTGTTACTCTTTCACCATAGACTAAGATATAAGGTTGATAATTAAAATAGAAAAGCATTATCATTATTATCAATATAATAATTAAAACAATAATGAAGACATTTGTAATCTTATTTTCTATATATGACATCTTCTTTAACAACTCCTTTTTCTAGTCTAATAAAATGATCAAATAAATCTAAATTATTTAAGCGATGTGAAATAACAATTATAGTTTTATCTTTATATTTTTCAAAAATGTTTTTTAAAACTTCTCTTTCTAATGAGATATCTAATTGATTGGTACCTTCATCAATTAAGACTATTTTGCTTATATTTAATAAAGACCTTGCTAAAACAACTCTCTGTCTTTCACCACCGCTTAAATTAAACCCATTTTCTTCAATCAATGTGTTTAATGCCAAATCATTTTTTATTATTTTGTCAGCTTTAACAAGCGATATAGAATCCAAAATATCCTTTGACTTTAAATCACGATACAAGTCTACATTTTGGTATAAGCTATCTGTGAATAGCATTTCACTTTGGCTTATATAAGAAACATGAGAAAATGCATCATTATCATAATTGTTAATGTCTATCCCACCTAATAAAATCATTCCGTTTTTTACTTTTAGATATTTTTTAATTATTTTTAAAAGTGTGGATTTACCACTTCCACTTTCTCCTACTAATAAAACTTTTTCTTTTTCCTTAATTCTTAAATTAATATTCTTTAAAATCACATCATCATAACTATAAGATAGATTATTTACTTCAATATCAAAAGCACTTATTTCTTTTATTTTACCTACATTTTCGTTTTTATAATTTAATTCTAAAACTCTTTTTAAAGTATTTATGCTTTCTTCAAATTCATAACTACTATCTAATATTTCTTTAATTGGATTGCTGAAATTAGAAAGTAAAAATGTAAATGTGATTAATGTTCCTACACTAAGTATTCCTTTACTTATATTAATTATTCCAATAAATATTATTAAAATATTTGATATTTCAATTACACAATCCTTAAGTGTTAAAGAAAAATTAATTGTTTTAGATAATGATAATAATTTTTCTAAATACTTATAGTTTAAACTTTTAAATTTTGAAATTACTTCATTTTCAATTCCAATTCCTTTAACACATTCATATGCATTTATTGATTCAACTAAAAATGAAGTGTTTTTTTCTCGATATTGTTGATAATCTTTAATTTTATATTTAAAATTTGGTCTAAAAATAACAACTATTATTCCATATAATAATAAGAATAATAAAGTATACATTGTTAAGGTTTGACTTAAGCTAAACATTGCAATTAAAGAAATAATAATTAAAGGAAAACTTGAAAACAAAATAATTACTATCTTACTCATGAAGGATTTTACTTGTTCTAAATCTGTGATTCTAGAAATAATTTCACCAGTGGTTCTATTACAATAATAGATGTAAGGGAAATGAATAATTTTTTTATATATCTCATTTGTTAACTCATAAGATACTTTATTATTTAAATAGATAGTCAGCGAATTACGTAAGTGAGTACTAATAACTTTAAGTATTGCAAATGACATAAAAATAATCAAAAACATATATTTTAATCTATAGTCATATGAAATACTTGATATAAAAGTATTAAATGAAAATGATAGAATTATAACAAGAATATTTATAAAAATGGAAAATAAGGATATTTTTGAAATTAATTTTTTATTAATTTTTAAAAAATTTAGAATGAAATAAAAGATAGAGTATTCTTTAAGGTAAGGTATGTTTTTTACTTTATGAAATAAAATGTAAATATTATTTGAAATTTTATTAAATTCTTCTATTTTCATTTTTTTTAATCCAAAGGCTGGATCTGCAATTAAGATAGTGTTTCTTTTCATATTTATTTCATATATAACAACAAAATGAGTTAATTTTGAATCTATAGTTACATATGCAATACAAGGTAATTTAAGTGATTCTAAGTTTTCTGTTCTAACTGCCTTTGATTGAAATCCAATATATTCTGCTACTTTTATTATGTTAAATGCTGATGTTCCTTCTTTTGAAGTTTTAAGCATATCATATAATTGTTCATTAGCAATATATCCTTTGTAATACTTTATTATCATTGCAAGTGATGCGACTGCACAATCTTTTATGCCTTCTTGTTTAACAAAAGGATACTTCATTTCTTCACCTCCCTACTAATAATGATACGAGGTCGAAAGTCTATATCCTTTTTTATTTTGAAACTTTTTCAAAATTTTTTTCAAATAAAAAAGCTTTATAGAAACAACTATAAAGCTTTTATATATATATTAATATATTTATCACCATATTTTTTTTCTTTAATTAATTTATAATTACAAATAGGTTTTTCTTCTTCAAATTCAGTTATTAATAAACCATTTTCCTTTAAAATATTTAATTCTTCTATTTCTTTGATTACCTTATTTAATAGTTTTTCATGATATGGCGGATCCAAGAAAATAATATCAACTTCACCAATTTCTTTTAAAGCTTCTTTATAATGTTTATTTATTAATTTTGTTTCTTCAGAAACATTAATTTTATTTAATGTTTCTTTTATATTGTTAATACATATTCTATTTTTATCAACAAATATTGCTTTTTTGGCTCCATTACTTAAAGCTTCCAAGCCCAAAGAACCTGTTCCTGCAAATAAGTCTAAGACTACTCGATTAGTTAAATAAGGCTGAATAGTTGCAAATAAGGACTCTCTTACGCGATCCATCGTTGGTCTAGTACCTTCAACTTCATATCCTTTTATTACTCTTCCTTTATATTTTCCACTTATTATCTTCAATTTTATCACCCATTAATTGTACTTAATATTTCTTGAATTGTATTTAAGATATTCAATGCTTTTTCTACTTTATCTTTAGGATACATTTTATAGTATGTCTTAGCTTCTGCTTCAAATTCTTTAAAATATCTAAAATCACGATTCAATTTTTTATACCAATATGAATGTGTATGTAAATATTCTAAGTATTTTGGATTACTTTTTATACGTTCTTGAACAATTCTAATCATCGAACGATTTATAAATTGGTCTTGGTTTATACTCAGATGTTTCTTCTTTTTTAGCACCTATTTCTTGAACCATTCCTATTACTCTTTGAAGACTATTAACCCCTGCTTGAACACTATCTAAATCAATATTTTTAAAAATATTTAGAAAACTTGCAGAAGTAGCAGTTGCTGCTGCTACTTCCAAATAATCTTTCCATGCATCTTTATTATCGCCATAAAGATCATATATTTCATAAAATTTCTGCCAAGTCATTTCTCCATTTTTAACAAATGTAATTAATCTTGGATTCTTACGAACAAATTCTTTAAATTCATCTTTCTTTGACATAGTTATCACCCATAATAAGTATATGCTTATTCTAGGCGAAAATTATCTAAGTAATCATCTAAAGATATTATTCTTTTATCAATTTCTTCAATTGAAACTTTTTCTTTTATTTCCTCTTTCTTTGGTTCATCTTCTTTAACTAATTCTTGACGTTCAAATATAGTTAAAAGCTTATTTTTACTAATAACTGAACCTGTTGAATAGCGATCCATAATTCCTGCTTCAGTTACTTTCATATATTCAATTTCATTACTATATTTAATACCAATCTCATGACGATTAGAAATTATCAATGTTTTAGCAATTCGATATGGATTTGTTTTAACATCACGAACAATTTGAACACCTTTTCTAGCTCTTGAAGTTTTTTCAAATTCTAAAATTCTGACACGTTTTATCGTTGATTTTTCAGTTGCAACAGTTATAAATTCCATATCAGATCCAAATATATGGCCACTTACGACATAATCATCTTTTAGATTAATTGATTTAACACCACTACTCTTAACTCCTGTAACTGGTATTTCTTCAGTATCATACCAAAGAGCTAAACCATTATGAGTTGTAATAAATGTATGTTCACCTTTATTTGCAGTAACATCTACTACAGTGTCATCTTCTTTTAGTTTGATTGCTGTCATTGGTTTAGAATATCTTTGAACTTCAAATTCTGAAAGTGGACTTCTCTTTACCATTCCATTTTTTGTAAATATAGTAATATTTATATCGTTTTTAAAATCATAAACGGGAACACTTGCAATTATTTCTTCTCCAATTGTAAGTTGAATTATATTACTTATATGTTTACCAAGTTCTCTCCATTTTAATTCTGGTAATTCATGAACAGGAACATATAAATAATTTCCTATGTTAGTAAATAGTAAAAGTGTATCTAGAGTATTCATTTGGTATAGTCCAATTACATAGTCGAGTTCTTTTACCAAAGTTTCTTCTTCACTTGCTTGATAACTCTTAACTGGTACTCTTTTTACATAACCATCTTTAGTTACTACGACAATGCAATCTTCTTTTGGAATCATTTCTTTATTATCAAATTTTATTTCTTCTAAAGCATCAACGATTTCAGATTTTCTTGGAACTGCATATTCATCTTTAACTTTCTTAAGTTCAGCTTTGATAACAGCTTTTAATTTTTCTGGATTTTCTAATATACTATTAAGCATTTCTATACTCTTCCTTAGATTTTCAGCCTCAGCTTCTAATTCTGTAATATCAGTATTAGTTAAACGATATAGTTGTAATTCAACAATCGCTTTTGCTTGAGCTTCTGTAAAATCAAATTTCTTGACTAAATTCTCAATTGCATCAGCTTTATTTTTACTAGCTCTGATTGTTGTAATAACTTTATCTAATATTGATATCGCTTTAATTAAACCGACAACTATGTGTTCCCTTCTACTTGCAAAGTCTAAATCATATTTAGTTCTTCTTGTAATTACTTCTTTTTGATGAGCAATATATGCATCTAGTATTTCAATTAGACCTAAAGTCATTGGTCTTCTATTAACAATAGCTACCATATTATAGTTATAACTTATTTGAAGCTCTGTATTTTTAAATAAATAACCTAATATAGTTTCTTTATTAGCGTCTTTTTTAACATCAATCGCGATTCTTTCAGGATCATTACGATCAGATTCATCACGTACATCAATTATGCCATCAATCTTTTTATCTAAACGAATTTCATTGATTTTCTTAACGAGCATAGCTTTATTAACATCAAAAGGAATTTCACTTATAATTATTTGTTCTTTTCCTTTTTCAGAGTTAAAACTATATTTTGCTCTTATTATTACTTTACCACGGCCGGTTCTAAATGCTTCATATATACCTGCTTTATCTGAAACAGTACCTCCAGTTGGAAAATCTGGTCCTTTAACAATCTCAAGTAAATCTTCCAAAGTACAATTTGGCTTCTCAATTCTTTTAATTGTTGCATCAATTATTTCACCTAAGTTATGAGGTGGAATATTAGTAGCATATCCAGCGCTTATTCCGTTTGATCCATTCACGAGCAAATTTGGAAATTTTGTTGGTAAAACTGTTGGTTCTTTTAATGAATCATCATAGTTTAATGCAAAATTAACAGTATCTCTTTCAATATCTTTTAAAAGTTCATTGCTGATTTTGGCAAGTCTTGCTTCAGTATAACGCATAGCTGCGGCGCCATCGCCATCCATAGAGCCATTATTACCTTGCATGTCAATATATGGAGTAGTTTGTTTCCACCATTGGCTCATACGAACCATTGCTTCGTAGATTGAAGAATCCCCATGTGGATGATATGACCCCATTACGTTTCCTACTGTTTTAGCACATTTTCGATATGGTTTATCATATGTATAACCATCTTTAAACATGCAATATAAGATTCTTCGTTGTACTGGTTTTAAGCCATCACGAACATCTGGTATCGCACGATCTTGAATGATTGATTTTGAATATCTACCAAAACAACTACCCATTATTTCTTCTAATGTATAGTCGTGTATTCTTTTTAATATTTCTTCAGTATCATTTGTTACCTTTTTCATAACATCACCAGTAAGTATTATAACAAATAAAGTGTTATTTTTCAAACAAAAACACATTATTCAAAAAAAACTAAGACTTTTTTCTTAGTTTTTAACATGTACATCCATTTGAGGAAATGGAATTGAAATATGATTTTTATCTAAAGCTTTCTTAATATTTTCTTTCAAGTCAAAGCTTACTGGCCAATAATCACTTGAATTTACCCATACACGAACAGCAAAGTTGAGTGAAGAATCTGCCATTTCATTTAGTCTTACAAAAATATCTTTATCTTTTAGAACTCTTTCATCTTTAGATATAACATCTGTAATAACTTGTTTTACTTTTTCAATATCTGTTGCATAATCAACTGATATTGCTAGATCTAGTCTTCTTTCAGTTAATTTTGAATAATTAATAATTGGATTATTAACTAAGTTCCCATTTGGAAGCATAATTGTTCTATTATCAACTGTTTGAAGAGTTGTATAGAATAATGAAATATCTGTTACTGTTCCACTATCGACATGAGTATCTACATAGTCTCCAATCTTAAATGGTTTAAAAAATAGTATCATTACTCCACCTGCTAAATTTGAAAGGCCTCCTTGAAGAGCAAGACCAACAGCAACTGCAGCTGAACCTAAGAGCGTTATTAAAGATGTCATTGGAATACCCAAAAATGACGCGATTGAAATAAATAATACTATTTTAAGGGCTGCTGTTATAAAACTTAGTAAAAATGATTGTAAACTCTTCTCCATTTTATTGAATAATTTGCCTTTTTTTAATCCTTTTACAAGCAATCTTATAACTTTTAAACCTAACCATAAAATAATAATCGCTTCTAATAGTTTTAATCCTGAATCAATCCCAATATTTAATAATTTTTTTAAAGTTTCTTCCATAAATCCTCCTTAATTGTTCCATCCATATACTTTCATCAAAATTTTATATGGATATGCATATGCTGAAAGCGGAAAATATTCTAAATCAACAGTATTTGAATTAACCATTAAATCAACTACTTTTCCATTTTCATCTTTAATTTGACCAATAACACTCACAACATGACGTGTTGGTCCTTTTGACCCAACGACTATTACATCACCTTTATCACCGAGATATAAATTCTCATTATATTTACCACATAAACCATAGCCTGTGTTGTTTTTAAAATAGCTTACGATTGATGGAACATATGTCCATGAATAGACAAATCCTGATGCTGTATTCTTGGTATTCTTCTTAGTGCTATACCATTTCCACTGCTGACTACCTGTATGATCCATTGGAATTCCTCCAGCATACATTACTTGAGAAACGAAATTAACACAGTTAGCTGAATAAGTATGCCATTTACTAGTATTACGTCTACCTACCCAAGTTAAAGCATAATCGTAAGCTTTTTCACGATCAAATGCGTGATCACATTTCTTAGTAGTATAATTGCCACTAAGATAATTTTGACGCATTTTTTGAATATTACTATTTTGAGTATCAAATTTAACTAGATAATCAGCTTTTATTTTATCTAAAGCACTTTTATAATTATCTTGTTTTTTATAAAGATCTGTAATCATTACATAGAAATCTTGAACTTTCTTGTATGAACTTATTTTATATTTTTCATCTACTTTAACTAAATCGAAATTATTAGTTATATTATATACTGCAGTTGGATAATCCTTTGTTAAGGCAAAACGATAGCTGCAGTTTTCTAAAACAGTAAATGATATTTTGTCATTATTAACTTTGTATTTATTTACTTTTAATTCATATTTAACATTACTTAAAGTTAAATCAAGATTACTTTTCCTGCGATTTTCTATCAAAAGATCTAAAGCTGTTTTATATATATATGCATACTCTTGATCAAAAAATAGATCTGAAATATCTTCATATTCTAAATTAGCTATAATTCTATAATAGCGTTCAAAAAATTCTCTTAAGAAATCCTCTATTTCGTCTTTTTGAACATTTTTAAATGAAGAATCAAAAGTTATTTTTTTATCTGTTATTGAAGCTTTGGTTGGTAATTTAATAGTAGTTTCAGCATTGGTAGTTTTAGGTTCTACTTTTGCCTCTTCCGGCTTTTCTTCTTTTATTTCTTCTTTAGTTTCCTCTTTTATTTCTTCTGTTTTTTCTTCTTTTTCTTCTTTTTCTTCTTCTTTTTCTTCTTTTGGTTCATCTACATTTTCTTCTTTTTTTATTTCTTCTTCAACTCTTGTTTCAGGTTTAAGTTCTTTTTCACTTTTATTATTTAAAACTATAAAAGTTAATGAAGCAATTACGATAAGTAAAATTAAGATGTAATAATAATATTTCTTCATTCTCTCACCAAGACAATTATAACACAAAAAAAGTTAATTTTGCATTAACTTTTTGGTTTAAAAAACAGTGATAGAAAAAACGAGAATACAATTGCTGCACTTATTCCTGATGAAGTAAGATTAAACATTCCTGCAAGAAGCCCCATAATTCCCTCTTCTTTAGCTTTAAGGAGTGCAGCATGAGTAAGTGAGTGCCCAAAACTAGTAATTGGAACACATGCTCCAGCACCAGCATAAATAATAAATTTATCATATATTGAAAATATTTCTAGGAATGATCCAATCAAGACAAAAATAGTAGTTACATGTCCCGGTGTTAATTTAGTATTATCTAGGATTAATTGTCCAACTAAAGATACAATTCCTGAAAAAATAAATGCATGTAAGTATATCATATAGCCTCCAAACTAATCGCATGAGCGATAGCTGGAATCGCCATTTTTTGATTCACAGTAGATGTAGAATGCAAAGCCCCAGTTGCAACAATAAGTACTCTTTTTAAAACACCTTTTTTCATTTGATTTAAGATATATGTATACATTACTAATGGTGCACATGCAGGACCACTACCACCAGAATAAACATGCTGCTTTTTCGTATTATAAATCATCGCTCCACAATCATTGTAATTTTTTAGATTAATCTTATATTCTTTTTTCATATATTCTTTTAAGATTTTCTTTCCAACTTCACCTAAATCTCCAGATAAGATTAAATCATAATAACTAGCATTCCTATTTAAAGATTTTAAATGTTCATTGATAGTATCCGCACAAGCTGGAGCCATTACTGCTCCCATTTCATAAGCATCTTTGATATCAAAATCCACTATTTTTCCAATGGTTCCACTTTCTATTTTTATTTTAGATTTAATGTTCGAAATTACAATTCCTGCTGATCCTGTTACTGTGAATGTCGAAAGTTTTGGTTTAGGTCCACCATACTCAACCGGATAACGAAATTGTTTCTCAGCGGCATTATTATGGGAACTAACATTTACAAGAATGTTAGAAGCAAACTTATTTTCAATTAAAGCAGAAGCCATGATGATTCCTTCTACACTTGTTGCACAAGCATTATATATTCCAAAAAATGGTTTATTTGTTTTTTTTACCGCGAATGATGTCGCCGTAATCTGATTTAATAAATCTCCCCCTATTATTAAATCAACTTTGTTTCTTTTAATTAAATTATTCATAGTTTCAAAAGCAATTTTGCTTTCAGCCTGTTCCCATGTTTTAGCACCAAAATAAAAATCAGAGTAACTTTTATTAAAAAATGATCCTAGTGGTCCATTTTTTTCATTTGGTCCAACTACTACATCTGTATCTTTAACATATACGTTTTCAAAACTAAAAGTCATATTAACCTCCAAATATTATGTAAAATATAAATGCTAGGAAATAAGCTCCTACTACTCCATATATAATTACACTTCCTGCAAGTTTAAACATATTTGCTCCTATTCCTGTAATAAATCCATCTTTCCGATATTCTAGAGTAGCACTCATCATTGAATGAGCAAATCCTGTTATTGGAATTATTAAACCTGCTCTTGCAAAATGAACCATTTTATCAAAAAAACCAAAACAAGTGAGTAAACAACCTCCAAATATCAAAGTCACAATTGCATAAGTTGTTGAAGTAGAATTTGATATTTCAAATAAAAATGAATAAAGATTGGTTAGTAATTCTGCTAAAATTCCAATTAAACCTCCAACTATAAATGCAACTATAGCATTTCTCAATTTTGACTCTTTGGGAGATAAACTTTTGACCATTTTTTTATACTCTAATTTATTCATAAAATCCTCCAAGATTATTATGAATTAGATATAAATTTATATACTAAAAAACAGTTTAAATTCTTAAACTGTTCCTTAGTTTTTCTAGTACTTTTTGTTCTCTACGCGATATTTTGGTTTGATTGGTGTTAAAATATTCTGCTATTTCTTCCTGAGTTTTATCTTCATAATAACGAAGTTTGATCAATTGTTTCTCTTCTTCATTTAAATTCTTTAATGAATTATTTAACATTATTAATTCATCATAATCACTTTCTTCAGAAGGAATGATTTCATAGAGACTAATTGTATCATCCCCAATTACTTCTTCATCTAAGCTCTTAACTGGAATTACAGATTTTATAGCTTCATCTATATAACACTCATCAATCTCTAAAAATTCAGCTACTTCTTTTTTAGTTGGTTCGCGCATTAATTTTTGAGATAATAAAATAATTGCTTTACTAATTTTATAATTAAGTATACTTATTTCACGACTTACTTTAATACTTTTATCGTCGCGAATATATTTTTTTATTTCACCCATTATATATGAGTATGCATATGATGAAAATTTTGTTTTTAAATTTTTGTTATAATTTCTATATGCTTTTATAAGGCCAATACATCCCACCTGAAACAAATCTTCTTTGTTATGGAAGTCTGGAAAATAACTGATTATTGCATAAATAAGATTTTGATTTTCCTTAAGTATGTCAGTTAATTTCTCATTAGTAATGTGTATTCATCTTCCCTTTCATTTATATGATTTAATAAAATTTTAAATTTGTCTCTTAAAAAACTAGGAATACCACTTATAGTTACTGAACTTTCTTTATTTAAAGTCAAATAAGAGTTATATAAAGCATCTATTCCATTTTTATCAATATTGCTCAATTTAGAAACATTAAAAACAACATTTTTTATACCATTATCTAAAATAAGAGGATTTATTTCTTTAATAAACAAATTATTGGCCTTTTTAGTAGCATTTCCTCTTAACCATATAAAGAGTGTTCCTCTTCTAAAAATAAAATCATAGTCAAGCAAATATTTATCACCTCTCTTATAATTTATCACTTCTAAAATTCTTTTTCTAATCTTTCGACATAAGAAGCTATTTTTTTAATTCGACAGTTTTTTTGATACTTTTAATTATACAAATAATAACTAACATTACCCCCATTGTTATTAAAATTACAGGTATTTTTGATTCTTTTATGATAGTCCTTTCGACTCCTTTTTTACTTATTACTTCATCTTTATTTTTAATACTGCTTTCTAAACGTTCTATTATTTCGTCCTTATTTTTAATAACATCTTCTATTTCTTCGTTTTTCTTCTTAATGCTCATTTCTAAAGAATCAATATACTCCTTATTAGTTTTAACAGTCACATCTTTTTCAAGTGTTTTATTTGGAAATATATATTTTATTTTATATGTTCCATTTTTAGAAATATCAATATTAGAAGAAACTTCAAATGGAATTGATGTCTTTATGTAATCAGTCAAATCATAGTTTTCATTATTAATGACTATTTTATCTTTAATAATTGCTGTTTCTAAATAAGAATATTTCTTTTCAACTATAAAATCATTTTCATCTTTTATATAACCATCTAAAGATAATTCATATGTTGGATAATAATCTTTAAGTGTATATTCATACAAATAAAACTTATCACGATAAGAGTACTCTTTATATGAATTTAGTAAATACATATTAGGTTCTTCATTATACTTTACAATTTCTTCTTCAAATGCGTCTTTCATTTCAAAATCTTGAATTGTATAGTCATGTAGAGATAAGTCACTTACAAAATTAGCTTCATACATAATTTCATTGATATTATTTTCATATATAAGTATTCGATATTTGATATTTTCTTTATTAAACATTACTCTTATTGATAATTCACTTGGATAATAATAATCTTGATATACTAGTGAAAGCTTATTTATTCTAACTGCATTATCATATTTATTATCAGCTATATGCATATAATAACCACTACTGCAATCTCCACAATATCCACTATTAGAAGCAGGAGAATCATTAAATCTAATCGCGAATTCAAGATTGCTTTCATCTGGATCTTCTACTTCAATATAGAAGTTTTTAATTTTCTTTAATTTTGAATATAGAAAAACATTTCTTTCTTTTATTTCACGATTTTTCTTTAAATTGGGTTTTTCTTTAAACCATTCACTATAATCAGTATAATAAAAATCATTTTGTTTTTTAAAAATATCAGGGTTTTCGTTTTCAATAAAATAAGCATTGACTTTATGTTCTTTATAAAACTTATATTTTTTTATTTCTTCGACTTTTAAATCTAATGATTCAATTGGTTTATAATCAATACCATATGTTTTAGCTGTGACTTTTATTTCAATAAATACTAGAAAAATTAAGAATATTGTTTTAAATAATTTATTTATGTTTTCACCTCCTACATATAACATACTTTGTAGGAAGTAAAAAATCCTTTAAAAAAAGATAAAGAATTTAATTTTCTTTATCTTTTAATTTTATTATTAATTTTTCTTTTTCTTCTAAAATAGTATCTGCTACTATATTTTGACTATAAGCATAACCATAACCTTCAAACTCAACTTCTAGATTAGTTTTATAAGCATAGGTTTGAATGTCTTTTTTAGACCAGCCTGTAAAATCTGGTATTTTAATCTTATCACCATTTGTTATCAAGAAAACATTGTCTTCATCTAATACTGTTATATTTGATTCTGGATATTGATCAATTATATATTTTCCATCACCTATTAAAATGACATTTAAATCATGCTCTTTTAAAGATGTTTTTACTTCATTGGTTTCTTTTCCACGATAATCAGATAAAACATATGAATTAGATGTATTTAAAGTTTTTTCATTATTAAATGTATTTCTATAAGTAGCAATATCTTTCATTAAAGTTGTTACACCATTTGGTAATGAATTAAAGTTATTTGGCTTTTTGGCTGTTGCAAATATTATAACATCTGGATCATCTTTAGGAAACATTCCTGAGAATGAATAAATATAGTCTAGAGTTTTAAATGAATATTTACCAGTTTCTTTATTAAAATATTGAGCTGTTCCTGTTTTACCAATAACATCATAGCCTTTTATCTTATATTTACTACCAGTTACTCCTGGCCTAGTTGAATTTACTACATTATACATGAGTTCACGAATATATTTAACATTTTTTTCGGCAGCCACATTTTCAACTTTTTCAACTTCACTTTTATAAATTATTTCTCCAGTTTTTGAATCAACAATTCTATCAATTATTTGAGGTTTCATCATTGTTCCGTTGTTTGCAATAATAGATAAAGCTTGTAATTGTTGAACTGGAGTTGTAGTAATTCCTTGACCAAATGAAGCAGCTGCTGTTTCAACTGCATATTTAAAATTCAAACTTCCAGATAATTCTCTTGGTAACTTAACTCCAGTTTTAGAGCCAAAGCCAAATGTAGTGAGACATTTTTTTAATTGATCACGGCTTAATAAGGTCTGCATCATCGTTGCAACAGCAACATTTGATGATCTTTCTAAGCCAAGATCATAAGTGATAGTACCCCACCCATATTTATTATGATCGAATATTGGTGTACCATCAATAGTAATAGATCCTGATTTATAGGTTGCTTTACCATTGTAAACATTGTTTTCCATTGCACATAGATAAGTAAATATCTTCATGACTGATCCTGGTTCATATGCAAATGACACTAAAGGATTTTCATAATTAGTTATATTTAATTTATTTGGATCATATGATGGTGCTGATGCTGAACCTAAAATGCGTCCTGTTTTAGCTTCCATTACTGAGACTGTAACCCACTCTGGTTTACCTGTTTCAACTATGTCATCAACAACATTTTCAACAAACCTTTGAACGTTGGCATCTATGGTTAAGTAAATATCATCTCCATTTTCAGCCGGAATATTTGTTTCAGGTGTATCTGGTATTTTATAGCCATAGCGGTCTTGTTGTTGAACTATAGCTCCATCTTTACCATTTAGTTCATCATTATATAAAGCTTCAATTCCAAGCTCACCAACAATATCATTATCATATTTTTTAGCATATCCAACAATATATGATGCAAAGTCACCATTTGGATAATATCTCTTAGTGTCTTCCATGAAACTTATTCCTGGAAGCTCCAATGCTTCAATTTCTTCCTTTTTAAGTTCCGTTATATCACGTCCACCAGGACCTAGCTCTACTTGATAAACATCACGCGATAATAACTCTAGAAGGCGCTCCTTAGTCATATTTAAAACCGGTGAAAGTGCTTCTGCTGTCATTTCTTTATCAACAACATGAAGTGGTTTTTTAGAATTTCCAGTTCTTGAAGGTGACAAGTATGCAATAACAGTATATGAGGAAACAGTTTGTGCTAAAACAGTTTCATCCGATGTATATACATTTCCTCTTAAGGCCTTAATAGTTGCTTTATAAGTATTTCTGTTTTTAGCAAAAGCTTGCATATCAATACCATATACTTTAGTGAAAAGTGACAAATAACAGAGTTGTAAAAACAAGACCACAAAAAAAACAAAGAAAATCCAAAAAATTCCTTGAGGTTTCTTCCATTTTTTAAAATTCCTTGTTTTCACATTTTCACATCCTTACTTATCTATAATTATAATATTTTCATAATTATATGACAAGCCCATTTCACTTACAACACCTTTAATGTTGTCATAAGCAGTAAGTTCGCTTATTTTCATATTTAAGCTTTCGTTTTTCTTCTCTTGACTAGTTACCTGATAATTTAACTTTTCAATATTCATTTTTAAATTACCAAGACTAGCAGCAGAATAGATTTGGATAAACATAACTAAAAATAGCATTATGGCAATACTTGAATATAAAAATCTTTCTCCTTTTGTTATTCCTCTTCTATTTTTAGCTTTTCTCATATTTATCTACCTATTCTTTCTATTATGCGCAGCTTGGCGCTTCGTGAGCGATTATTACATTTAACTTCATCTTCACTTGGTTCAATAACATCAACGACTTTAAATTTAGGTTTAAATTCATCTGGTATTATCGGTAAAGATGCAAGTTCTTTTTTTACTGTGCTATTTTCTTTAAAAATTTCTTTACATATTTTATCTTCTAGCGAATGAAATGTAATAACACAGATTCTGCCATTTATATCTATTAAACGTAGTGCATTATTTAATGATTTGGCAAACACATTCAATTCGTCATTTACTTCAATCCTAATTGCTTGAAATACTTTTCGCGATGGATGATGATCTCTTTTATATTTTGCCGGAACTGCTGAAGCAATAATTTCAGCTAATTCTAAAGTCGTTTCGATTTTCTTTTCTTTTCTCAATTCGACTATTTTCTTAGCAATATTTCTAGAGTATTTTTCTTCTCCATATTTGAAAAATATATCAACTAACTTTTCATATGAATATTCATTAACAACTTCATATGCTGACAACTTATTTCTTTTATCCATCCTCATATCAAGTTTAGAATCAGTGTGAAAACTAAATCCTCTTTCACTTTCATCTAATTGAGGACTAGAAACACCTAAGTCAAATAAAATACCATCAACATGTTTGACTTTTCTTTTTTCAAGTTCAGTTTCCATATTAACAAAATTGCTATAAATAATTTCGTAATTTGAAGCAATTTTGCTAAGTCTTTCACGACTACTTTTAATGGCTTCTTCATCTTGATCGAAGGCATACAAGAAACCTTTGGGGATTCTTTTCAATATTTCACTGCTGTGACCACCATATCCTAATGTGGCATCAACAATTACACTATCATCTTTTAAATTTAAATTTTGAATGCATTCATTAAGTAGAACACTTATATGCATTAAACTGGATCTCCGAACAAGTGATCAGCCATATCTGAGAAATTTTCTTCATTATCAGATATAAAGCTATCCCACATTTCTTTAGCCCATATTTCAATTCTATCATTAACACCAATAATGACACATTCACGATTTAAAGATGCATAGCTAACAAGTGGACTAGAGATATTTATACGACCCTGTTTATCAAATTCACATTCACTGGCTCCTGACAAGAAAAATCTCATGAAGTTTCGGGCTTCTCTCGTATTTGGAAGTTCACGATATTTCTTTATAATGTTTTCCCATTCATTAAGCGGATAAACAAATAAACATTTGTCTAATCCTCTTGTGATAATGAATTTTTCACCAAGTTCGTAGCGAATTCTTGATGGTATAATTAAACGACCCTTTTCATCAATGTTATGATGAAACTCCCCCATTAGCACGTTTACTCACCACTTTCTTCCACTTTATTCCACTTACCACCACTATTATATCTAATTTGGCAACTATTGTAAAGTAATTTTAAGTAAATTTTACATAAAAAAAGAGTTTTACCTCTTTTTAACAAAATCTAGAACCAATGATAATAGCTAGTAGTATATATAGCACGATTAAAACTATAAAGCCACTGCTTCCACCACTTGGTTTATCGTTTCCACACTTCATAAATACCTCCTAAATATAAGCTCCTAGTATAATAATAAGTAAGATAAATAGTACTAAAACAATAGCAGCACTTGAAACACCGGTATTATACATATTGTCATTCCTCCTTTTTAATCTTTCTAAAATATTTTATGGAAATTCTAAATATGTGTGATTACTTATGTGTATATTATTGTTTTTTTTTAAAAAATTTGTTATTATATATGAGTACAACTAAAGGAGGAAAGTATGAAAAATAAAAAAATTGTGAGTATTTTTCTAATTGGGGTTTTATTTTTAACTGCTGGTTGTGCTAAAACTCCAAAATTAGAAAATGGCAAAGAAGTTTTTGCTTCTATAGACGGTTATAAAATTACTGCCGATGATTTATATGCAGAATTAAAGAGCCGTGGTGGTCTATCAGTTATGTTAGATATGATTGACAAAAAAATAATCGATAAAGAGATAACTGATAAGACAGGTGCTGAAAGCTATGCTGAAGGTCAAGTTAATATGTATAAAGAGTATTATGGTGATCAATTCGAAGAAACTTTAAAGTACTATGGTTATAATGATGAAGCTTCATTTAAAGAAATGATTCAAAATGATTATTTAAAGCAAAAAGTAGCTATCAAATATCTAAAAACTACTATAACTGATGAGGAAGTTAACAACTACTATAATGAAAATATCTACGGTGATCAAACAGTCAGATATATTTTAGTTAGACCTGCTGAAGCTGAAGAAGATGCAACTGATGAAGATAAATTAAAAATCGAAACAGAAGCATTAGATGAAGCAAAAGAAATAATTAAGAAAATTAATAATGGTGAAAAATTTGAAGATTTAGCTAAAGAATATTCTGATGACAAATTATCAGGATTAAATGGTGGTTTAATGTCAGATTTCAACTCTGAACAAGTTAATGAAACATTCTTTAAAGCCGTTGTTGGTTTGAAAGATGGCGAAATGACTAAAGAGCCACTTAAAGATGATAATGGTTATAACATTATTTTAAAAGTAAGTGCTAAAGAAAAACCAGCATTAAAAGATGTTAAAGACTCTATTTTAGAAACACTTGCTGAAGAAAAAACAAGTGAAAGTGAAGATGCTGTTACAAAAGCATGGGTTCAAATCAGAAAGAACTATAAACTAGACATTATTGATACTGATGTTAAAACTTTATATCAAGCAAATTATGAATAATATGTAGAAATACATATTATTTTTTTTGTAAAAAAAAAGCAATAATTTATATTGCTTTTATTCATTTGTAGTATTATCTACTTCAGCAGTATTTTCTGTATTAGCATTATCTCCTGCATTAGTATTATTTTCTACATTAGTATTATTTTCTACATTAGTATTATTTTCTACTGGTTCTAATGGTATTAAATAATCATAATTGTTAAAAATTATTTGCAAATTATAATCTGTGTAGTACACATTTTCATTAGAACGCCATGAAGCACGAATCCATGTTTTTCCATCATTTGCAGCCCATGAAGTTTCTGTCTTGTCGTGTAAATTATTTTCATCTTCAGGAACACTATCAGAAACAAATTCATAATGGAAACCTGCTTTTTCAAGTTTCATAATATAATCGTAGAATTCTTTATATGTATATTTATTCATATACATTATATATTCTGCCTTAGTAGCAGTTTTTTCATTTTTATCGATTCTATCTATTTTATCACTTGGCATCGGTAATCCATCATAGAATGCTTTTTCTACTGCTTTTTCGCCTTCTTTATTATTACCTTTTGTCTCATTTTTCTTAGGATCTTCTTTTCCACACGCAGTTAAAGAAACTACGACTAAAATTAAAATCAATAATTTAAATACTTTCTTCATATAACCACCTTTTAAGATTATACTACTTTTTTCGAGTAATGTAAATTAAAACTTTATTTTTGAAGCAATGTATTCCTTTACTTCATCTAATTTTAGAGTAACTTGTTCCATTGTATCACGATCACGGATAGTAACTGTATTATCACTTAAAGTATTGTCATCTATAGTTATACAGAAAGGTGTTCCAATTGCATCTTGTCTACGATAACGTTTTCCAATATTTCCTGTTTCATCATATGCAGTCATAAAAGATTTAGAAAGTTCATTATATATTTCTAATGCTTTTTCAGAGTGATTCTTCTTCATTAATGGAAAAACAGCTACTTTATATGGAGCTAAATAAGGAGACAATTTCATAACTTCTCTTTCTGTTCCATCTTCAAGAGTTTCTTTGCGATAACTTTCGAATAAAAGAGCTAAAACTGTACGATCTAGTCCATATGTAGATTCAATGATATATGGAATATATTTTTCATTAGTTGTAGGATCTAAATATTGCATAGATTCTCCACTATATTCTTGATGACGAGTCAAATCAAAATTAGTACGATTGTGAGTTCCATTTATTTCACCCCAACCAAATGGGAATAAATATTCAATATCGCATGCTGCTTTAGCATAATGAGCAAGTTTTTCATGATCATGAAATCTAAGTTTATCTTCAGGTAAACCTAAATCCATATAGAACTTCTTACCATATTCTTTAAAGTATTCATAAAGTTCTTGATCGCTACCTTCTTTACAAAATGTTTGATATTCCATTTGTTCAAATTCAATTGTTCTAAAAGTAAAGTTACCTG
>CAMVNN010000004.1 GCA_947168865.1 uncultured Bacillota bacterium | reverse complement strand
CACATTAATAGTCCATTTTGATATAAATCATCATTTATTCTCTCAAAAACAGCAATTAAATATTCTAAAGAAACTCTTGTGTTTTCATCTTTACTAACTAAGTAATCACTTATTATTTTATTTAAAATGTCATTTGAATTACTAAAATACTTTTTAATAATATCATAGTTATAACGATAACTAGCATAGAATTTATATATAAATATGGCCAAATCTTTGAACATTTTTCTTTCTAATAAAATCATATTATGATTATTCATTCTAGTAGCTGATTTATTTGAATCAATAAATCCAATTGGTATTTGAAAATAGCTACTAGCATCTTGCATAAATGCATTTATATGATCAAAACCTAATACAAAATCTGGTTCTAATGCTTTTTCATCAAATCTTCTTAATGTGATTTCATTATAAAAAGCATTTGTTGATTTATTAAAATCATCTATAATAAAGAAATTAGAATTTTTATTTGGTAAATTATTATAATATAAGTAAATAGTTGCAAATATATCTACTAAACCCATATCTAGTATATATTTAGGAATAACCCTAGTGAAACAAAGAGTATATTCAGTTGAATCAATCATTCCAAGTGAATATTGATCAATTAAAGTTCCTGATATATATGATGAATCAATATAATTGGAATGCCATAAGCTAAGATCATTCACCAAATTTTTACCAATGGCTTTTCCTGATGCAAATCTAATTTTATGGGCGATTGCTCTAAAGTAGGTTTCTGATAAATCAATTATTCTTGAACTGGATTTTGGTATATATAATGAACTTGCAATTTCTTTTTTACAAGCTTCATTGTACTTAGATTGAATATAATCAAAAAAACTTGGGTTTTCTTTTAAATAATCTAAATCATTTAATAATTTTATTTCTTCTAAAGAAATGAATTTGAGAGTTTTATTTTTTTCAATAAACATTTTTATTTTACTTAATAATTCTTCTTTAGACATCTTAAAAACACTTAAGAATAATTCATTATCATCTTTATAATATCTAAGTCTTATTTCAAAGAAATGTTCTAAATCATTTAAATCTTTAATATTATAATTATCACGATTTTTGTCTTCTAAGAATGATTTTATAGTTTTAGAATAGATAACAATATTGTCTTTAAATAAGAAATGATATTTTTTAAATAAATTAAATATAGCATTAGGATTATCCTCAGTACTAATTTGATTCTTAATTAAAGTTTTAATGAATATTGTGAATTCATTACTATAAAAATCTTTATCTAATAATCTAAAATAAAAATCTTTTATTCGAGTTAATAAAAATCTAAATTTAAATAATAATTCAGGATTATTTAAAATTTCTTTTATTTCATCAATTTCATAATCTTTAATTGTTGTTATCATTTTTATAAAGCAACTTAATTCAAAACGATTGAATATTTTTTTGATTTTTTCAAAAAATTCAATTGAAAAATTATCATTATAAATATGAGATTTAGATATTTTGTCAAATATACTTTCATTTGCAAAATAAGCTATTTTATTCCTTACACTTTCGTTGCGCAATCCTGATTCTAATAGATTAATATCTATTCTATTTTGAAGTTTTAATAATGTTTTAATTCCATAAGTTTCTATATATTTTTCTTGAAATAATTCTTCATCAAAATTAATCGGGTCAAAATTAATATCAACTTCAGCAATTTTTTCTAAAGTTTTTTCAAATCCACAATCAATTAATCGTTTAAAAAGAATAGGGAATAGTTCCTTATTCTTGTTGTGTTCATAATATGCTTCTAGTGTCTGCATTTTTTAATCCTTAATTCATATATTGATTCAGATGCTTTTCTAGTAATGGCATTTGGATCAATTACTCTAGGTAATGCATTTTGACTAAATGTTGAAGCAATAATGACACCATCATCTTTTAAATTTGAGTCTAAACTTTCTCTTAATTTGGTAATTGCTTCAAAGATTGTAGCATAATTTTGATAATCAACAATATTACTTATGAAAATCGTGTCAAATTTCTTTTTAATTTCATTCATTTCTTTAAAGTCAATGCGATGGAAAGCATAGTAAATTTTCATAGCTGCTTCTTTAGCTTTCATGTAAGAAGCTCTATCTTTTAAAAATGTGTTATATTCTTGAGCATTAGTTATTGTTACAACACTTTGAACAAAAAGTGGTGATGTGATAATTTCATTTGGTTCGAAATAATCAGTTAAAGATTCCCAGAACTCTCTAACATAATTTGGTAAAACATTCAATACTTTTTCAAAGTATTTGTCACTGAAGATATTTACACCATAAAAGAAATCTAAGTATTCAGAATAGCTAAGTGTTAAAAGTGCTCCCATTTTTAAAGCTTGATAATATTCCGTAAATGCATTAACATCGAATGTTGATATTGAAGCAGGTTTATTTTGAAGAACCCAAGTTAAAAAGTCTCCAGAACCAGCAACTGTTAAGACATCTTTTCCTTCAATATCTGCTTGTCTTAAATATTTTTCGAATGGTTCATTTGCTTGACGAAAGATTGGTGCATAGCGATCAAATAATTTGGCATCATAGTTGATTGCTCCGCCTACTAAAAGTTGAGCAATTTCACTATCTGAAGCAGATCCTTCTTTTACACGTTCAAGCAAATCTTTATGAATGTTTTTTGGTGTTATGATATACATATTAAAATCCCCCTTTGATAGGCGTTATAATAGCACAAAAAAAAGAGGTAGTCAATTTCCTTGTATATATTTTTTTAATATGCTATAATATGGCTTCGGAGATGTGGTTTTATGGAACGTATTTTTATATCATCATATGATTTAGCAAAGCTTAAACCTATATCTGGTATGCATACTCGTGTTTGTAAATATTCGGTTAGGGGAACTCCACATATTTTAAAATTTATTGATGGGAGTCAATCATATACTGCAAATACTTTATATACGATTAATGAGCTTGATAAGAGTCGTAATATTCTGCCAAGTGAATTTTGTCTTCCAGATTTTTTGATGCAAACTGAGTTCCAAATTCAAGCATTTACAGAACCAATGGTGGAAAATTGTTCTACTTTACAACATTTTTTAGCATCTTCAAATTTCTGTCATAGAGAAAAAATCGATTATTTGAAAAAATTTGGATCTTTGCTTCGCAAATGTGATGAAGTTAGAAAGAATCGTGAAATGCGTAATTTTGCAATATGTGATGTTCAAGAAGAAAATGTGTTAGTTGTACCACTTGAAAGAAAAATCAAAGTAGTTGATATGGATACCTGTAGAATCGGGCGAGGATTTTCTTCTCAAGCAAAGTATTTAACACCATATTCACTCGCGATGTATGTTCCTAAGAAATATCACACACGAAATCAATTTGGTTATATTGAAGCAACAAAAGATTCAGATTTATTTTGTTATACAATTATGATTTTAAATTATATAGCAGGTACTAATATAGCTAATCTTGATCGTGAGGAATTTTATAATTATATTGATTATCTTAGTTATATTGGATTTAATCAAGAATTATTGAATATTTTTTATCGTATAGCAAGTGAAGGAGAGAATATTAATCCTGATTATTTATTAGATAGTATTGATGAGAAGATACTATCTAAAGCACGTTATAGTTAATTTTACTAAAATTGATATGTGTGCTAAAATTATTGAGGTGATTTAAATGAGTGAAACTGACATATTTTTTGGCTTTTTTCTTTTTATGTTTATTTTTATAATGATAATGGCTTTAGCTGTTTCTATTCTAACAATTGTTGGAATGTGGAAAGTATTTGAGAAAGCAGGAAAACCAGGATGGGCAGCAATAGTTCCAATTTATAATTATATTGTTCTACTTGAAATAGCAGAATTACCAACTTGGTATATAGCTCTTTATTTTATACCATTTGCTAATATTTATGCTCAAGTTGTAACTTATATTGAGATTGTTAAGAGATTTAATGAATCAACAGGATTTGTAGTTGGATTATTACTTTTACCATATGTATTCTGGCCAATATTAGGTAGTAAAAAGTATAAATATACTAAATCAAATTCAAAATTTTGTCCAAGTTGTGGAACTAAATTAGAAGGTAATGCTAACTTCTGTTCTAAATGTGGATATAAATTTAATTAATAATGGATTTCCCATTATTTTTTTTATTCTTTAAAGGAAATTTAAACATATACAAAGTATATTTATGAATGGAGGGCACTGAAATTACCTTGGTTCTTTTTGTTATAAAGAAGTGATGGTATGAGTAAAAGATATTATATTTTATACCTAATGGGCTATATCATTATAATTCTTTTCCTAATTCTCATTATTCTACTTGTAATAAAAAAATATTAGGTAGTAATACCTAATATCCAAAACAACCAAGGTAACACGTAAGTGTTCCTCTACATATTATTATATCATAATAACGAATAATTGCAAATATTAAAATATTATCTAGAGGTGATATCAATGAATTATTATAACGAAATAAAAACTGAATTAATCAATAATGAAATAACAAAAAAAGTAAAAGATTATAGTAAAAACAAAAGTGATCTAAATACTTACTATAATGTTGGAAAACTACTTGCAGAGGCTGGCAAGCAATATGGTGAAGGAATTATTAAAGAATATTCAAGCAAATTAAAATTAGAATTGAATGCTAAGTATGATGTATCAAGTTTAAACAAAATGCGGAAATTTTATAACCTTAGTAAAAAAATGGCGACAGTGTCGCCAAAATTATCTTATAGTCATTATGTTGAATTAATTCCGTGCAATAATCTAGATAAAATAAATTATTACATAATGTTAACTGAAAATCAAAATTTATCAGTACGAGAACTTAGGAGAAAAATAAAGTCAAATGAATACGAAAGATTGTCAGAAGAAACGAAATTAAAACTTAAAAATAAAGAAAGAATTGTCATTCAAGATTTAGTTAAGAATCCAATTATAATTAGAAACACACTAAATATAGAAATTGTAAATGAAAAAACATTAAAAAGATTAATTTTAGAAGATATAGATTCATTCTTAAAAGAATTAGGTTATGGATTTTCATATATAGCAAATGAATATAAGATCAAAATAGGCGATAGTTATAATTATATTGATATTTTGCTATTTAATATTAAATATAATTCATACGTAGTTGTTGAATTAAAAGTAACTGAATTAAAAAAAGAATATATTGGTCAAATTCAAATATATATGAATTATATTGACAAAAATGTTAAAACAGTAAATCAGGCTAAAACAATAGGTTTAATAATTGTAAGAAAAGATAATAAATATATAATTGAATATTCTAGTGATTCAAGAATATTAGAGACAACTTATGTATTAAAAAGTTAATTATTTTAAGTAATATTAATAAATATTACTTTTTTTATAACGAAATTTAACATTTTTTGGCAAAATTAGAGAAAAAAATTGCAAAACCAAAAAAATATGTTATAATACCTTTCGCGATATTTTATAGGCGAATTTTGTTTATAAATTTATTTAAATATGTTATAATAGAAAAAGTATGCTAGATAATACAAAATATTTATTATATAGATAGAGTATGGAAGTGTGGAAGTATGGATATAGATTATATTAATAGTTATGTTCATTTAGATGGCAAAGAATATACGCGAAGTGGTTTGAGTAAGATGAGTGTTATTATATTTGCCGGATTTAAATTTTTATTTGATAGAATATTTGCTGCAATAGGACTTGTTCTTTTAGCACCACTTTTTATGATTATTGCTATCATTATTAAATTAGATAGTAAGGGGCCAGTACTCTTCACTCAAGTAAGAACTGGAAAAGGTGGAAAAAATATCAAAATCTATAAATTTAGATCAATGATTGCTAGTAATGATGTCCATGACTTTTCTAAAGGGGATCAACATACAAAAGTTGGTAATTTTTTAAGAAGAACATCATTAGATGAACTTCCACAATTAATATCAATTTTTAAAGGTGATATGAGTTTTATAGGGCCAAGACCTTGGATTGTTGATTATTATGAAAACATGAATGATGTTCAAAGGCATAGATACTGTGTAAGACCAGGTTTAACGGGACTTGCTCAAGCAAATGGTAGAAATGCAATTAGTATATTTGATAAAATCAAATATGATTTAGAATATATTGAGAAGTATTCTTTAAGACAAGATATTAAAGTAGTTTTTTTAACTATAAAAGCAGTTTTTAAAGGAACTGGCAATGATGCTGGTAAGCAAACAATTCAAAATGAATTAAATGATTTAAAGAAATATAATGGAATAGACAAGTAGGGGATTTAGTGAAAGACTTAGTTAGTATTATTGTTCCTGTATATAATGCCGAAAGATTTTTAGATGAAACAATTAATTCAGTTCTAAATCAGACTTATTCTAATTGGGAATTATTATTAATTAATGATTGTTCAAAAGATAATAGTAAAGATGTTTATAATAAATATAAAAAAGATAAAAGAATAATTTGGTTTGATCAAGAAAAAAACGGTGGCGCTGCATTAGCTAGAAATAAAGGAATTGAGCTTTCAAAAGGTCAATTTTTGTGCTTTTTAGATGCTGATGATTTATGGGAAAATGATAAACTAGAAAAACAAATTAATTTTATGAAAGAGAAAGATTGTGCTTTCTCTTTTACTGGTTATGAATTTGCTGACGAAAATGGTAAACCAAATGGAACAAAAGTATTTATACCAGAAAAAATAAATTATAAAAAAGCTTTAAAAAATACAACTATATGGACAAGTACAGTTATGTTTAACATGGAAAAATTATCAAAAGATGATATTTATATGCCAAATGTTAGGAGAGGACAAGATACAGCTACTTGGTGGAAAGTACTTAAGAAAATCGATTATGCATATGGCTTAAATGAAATATTATCTTACTATAGAAGAACTGCAGAAACATTATCATCAAATAAAATTAAAGCATTAAAAAGAACATGGTATTTATATAGACATGTTGAAGGGCTAAATATATTTAAGAGTTCTTATTACTTCTGTTGGTATTGCTTTAATGCTGTAAAAAGGAGAGTATAGATGAGCAAAGATACCCGATTAGCAAAGAAAAGAGTTCTAATAATTGGCTCAAGTAAATTACCAATACCTGCAGTAAAAGGTGGAGCTGTACCAAATTTAATAGAAAACATTATAAAGACAAATGAATTTGAGCAAAAGCTAGAATTGGTATGTTTGTCATCATATGATGAAGAAGCCGAAAAGGAAGCTCAAAAATATGAAAATACAAATTTTTCTTGGTTGAAAGCACCTAAAACTATTGAAAAAATGGATAATTTTGTGTACAAAATTTTTAAAAAAGTATTTCACATGTCTAGGCTTTTATCTTTAAGCTATTTTTTTCATATAATTTGGTTTACTTTGGCTGTTGCTAAGCATTTAAAAAATAATAACTATGACTATGTGGTATTTGAAAACTCTATTCCTGTTTTGCATTCTTTAAGATTGTTTGGGAACAAAAAAAAGTATAAAAATAAATGCTTTTTTCACATTCATACAGTGCCTAGAAAGTACTATTTAAATAAAAAAATTATCTCTAGTTGTAATAAGATAATTTGTATTAGTGATTATGTAAAAAAAGAAATAATTAAAGCAACTAAAATACCTGAAGAAAAATTTGCAATTCTTTATAACTCGATTGATACAGATTTATTTAAACCTCAAAATCAGAAAACAATTGAAGAAACAAAAATCAAATATTCAATTCCATTAGATAAGAAAATTTTGCTTTTTGCCGGGAGATTATGTAAAGATAAAGGAATTGATCAAGTCATAAAAGCTCATAAAAGCTTAAATGACGACTATTTGCTATTAGTTGTTGGATCTAATTTTTACAAAACATCAATAAAAAGTGACTTTGAAAAAAAACTAATAGATGATAGTAATGAAATAAAGGATAAGATATTATTTACTGGATATATAGATTATAATGAAATGCCTAATATATATAATTGTGCAGATGTTGTTATTTTACCTTCTATGTGGGAAGAACCAGCTGGTATGACGATTATTGAGGCTATGGCATGTGGAAGACCTGTTGTTACAACAATATCAGGTGGCATCCCTGAATATACCGAAAAAAACAATTGTATTTTGTTAGATAAGAATTCAAATATTTCTTCAGATATTGTTTCTAGCGTGTTGAAAATTTCAAATGATGATAAATATTCTAAAGAATTGTCACAGAGAGCTTTTAAAAGGGCTATGGTGTTCAATTTAAATTATTATTATGAATCTTTTCTAAAAATATTGGGAGTTTAATTATGAAAAAGAAGATACTTATAATTGGATTTTTTGCATTTAATACTGATTATAATGGTGGGCAAGAAAATAAAACTAGAGCATTAGCTGATCTCTTGAAAAAGAAATATGGCGAAGATAATATTTTCACTATTGATACTCTTGGTTGGAAGAAAAGACCGATAAAGTTGTTTTATAAAACCTTTAATTTTGTAAGAAAAAGTGACATTGTTATTATGCTGCCAGCCAAAAATGGAGTAAAAATCTTTTCAAAATTATTAAATTTGTTTAAAAGAAAAAATACAAAGTTGTTTTATTCTGTAATTGGAGGGTGGTTACCAACAATTACGATTAATAATACACGATTAAAAAAAGATTTGCTTAAATTTGATGGTATATGGGTTGAAACGAATTCAATGAAAAAAGACTTAAATGCACAAGGCTTCAACAATATATTGATTGTGCCTAATTTTAAAAAAATAAATCCATTAAGTAAAGAAAATTTGATTTTTAATTACTCTGAACCATACAAAATTTGTACATTTTCAAGAGTATTAAGAGAAAAAGGAATAGAGGATGCTATTGAAGTAGTAAAAAGAATAAATACAAAATATAAAAAAACAATCTATGAGTTAGATATATATGGAAGAATTGATGCTAATTATAAAGAAACATTTGAGAATATGGCAAAAGATTTTCCTGATTATATTAGTTATAAAGGCGTAGTGCCATATAATGATACTGTAAAAGTTTTAAAAGATTATTTTTTATTACTTTTTCCTACTCATTATCAAACAGAAGGAATACCAGGCACAATAATTGATGCATATGGTTCTGGAGTTCCGGTATTGGCGGCAAAATGGAATAGCTATGATGACGTGATTGTTGACGACGTTACAGGAATAGGATTTGAGCAGGAAAACAATGACGAATTGTTGAAAAAACTTGAGGAAATTGTTAATGAACCAGAAAAAATAATTGATATGAAGGAAAAGTGTCTAGAAGAATTTGAAAAATATTCTGAAGAATATGCTTTTGGTATAATAGATAAACAACTATAGGAGGAATGCTTTAATGGCAATAACCAAATATAAAATAAAAAAATGGTTTAAGATGTTAAAGGGAGATAGTATACTTCATGTAAATCAGGGAATTGGTAGAATATATAGCAGGAATGAAGTGGCTGGTTATTATAATGACTTGACGGAAAAAGTGACTAAAGATGTTATTACTGAAGATGGGAAGTTGCCAGTATATCCTGGAGAAGATGGAGTAAATAAAATATTTCCAATCGGAGTATTTCAATATGGACTTGGAGCATATGATCTTTATTTGATAACAAAAGAAAAAAAGTATTTAGACAAATTTGATTTATGTGTTGAATGGACTATGAATAATCAAGATGATAACGGTGGTTGGAAAACATTTGAATACGAAACACCAGATAGGCCATATTCGGCAATGGCCCAAGGAGAAGCCATATCGTTATTAACACGAGCTTATATTCAAGATAATAATGAAAAATATTTAAATAAAATAAAAAAAGGAATTAAATATTTGACCAAATCATTAGAAGATGGTGGAGTAGCTTGTTATCGAAATGATTCTATATATTTGAAAGAGTTTGTTGATAGACCGGTAGTTTTAAATGGTTGGATTTTCTCGATTTTTGGGATTTTTGATTACTTATTGCTTTTCCCTAATGATAAAGAAATTAGGAATTTCTATAATTCAACCCTTAAAACTTTGTCAAATGAATTACCAAAATTTGATTTGAAATATTGGAGTAAATACGATTTGGACAAAAGAATTGCAAGTCCATTTTATCATAATTTGCATATTGCTCAATTGCATGTTATGTATGATCTTACTGGAATTGACATATTTAAAGTTTATGAGGAAAAATTTGGCAAATATAATAAAAATAAATTTTATAAGATTAAAGCATTTATGGTAAAAGCATTTCAAAAAATAAAGGAGTGAATTTTATGAAAAGATTGCTCTGTATTATTAGTAGCAAGATGGATGCTGGTGGTGCTGAAACATTTTTGATGAAAATATATAGAAATTTGGATAGAAGTAAATATCAAATGGATTTTTGTGTATCATCAAAAGATAAAGGATATTATGACGATGAAATAAAAGGTATGGGTGGGTATATTTTTCACTCTTATCCTAAATCTAGTGGCATTATAAAATCATTTAAATCAGTACGCAACATTGTTAAATCAAATAATTATAAGTATGTATTAAGAGTTTCTCAAAATTCTATGGCATCTATTGAACTACTTGCTGCTAAGTTTGGAGGGGCAAAAGTTTTGGCATTTAGATCATCAAACTCTAAAACTATGCGTGGTGGATACGAAAATATATTGCACGCTGTTTTTAGACCACTATTAAAATGTATTTCAAATGTTAAAATTGCTCCATCTATTCCAGCTGCTAAGTTTATGTTTGGTAATAGTAAAAAGGTCATTATTTTAAACAATGGTATACCATTAAAAGACTTTCTTTACGATGATGAATATAACATTAGGATAAGGAAAGAACTTAACATAAGTGAAGATACATTTGTAGTCGGCCATATTGGAAGATTTAATGTCCAAAAAAATCATAAAAAAATCATTAATATTTTTAACGAAATAGTTAAGAAAAATAAAAATTCTAAACTTGTCTTAATTGGGAAAGGTGAGTTAGAAAATGAAATACGAAATCAAGTTTCAAAATTTGATTTACAAGATAAAGTAGTTTTCTTAGGAGTAAGAGATGATGTTAATAAAATTCTTTCTGCATTTAATCTGTTTTTGTTTCCATCATTGTATGAGGGAATGCCAAATACAGTTATAGAAGCTCAAGCTAATGGAGTGCCATGTTTAATTTCTAATACTATAACTGAAGAAGTAAAAATATGTGATAATTTGTCGATGATAGATTTAGCTGAAAATGATGAATTTTGGGCTGAAAGATGTCTATCAAAAATGCCTAGATATACTGGCGAAGAAAATATGCTATTATTAAAAGAAAAAGGATATAGTATAGAAGATGTTACTCAAAAATTTGTTGAAGTTATATTTATGAAATGATTTGTTATATTAAATCATAAGAGAAGTGAGAAGGCGAATAAGTGAAAATCAAGATTAATAGAAATAATATTTGTGCTATACTTTTTGTTTTTAGCGCTCTAATTATGGGTTTTGCACCATATCAAGGGGATTCTACTTTGTCATTGAGTGGTTCTGGATTAAGAAGTATTTTTCGTATTTTACAGTATTTTATGTGTGCTATTACTTTAATTATTTCAGTATTTCCTCAGCTAAAAAGCTTTAAAATAAAAAAAAGAAGTATTATTCAAATAATTCCTATATTATTATACTTAGTTATGTTAACATTTAATAACTATGATGGTGATTTTAATGCTTCTGGGTTATTATTTTCAATACAATGGATAATTTTTGCAATGTCGAGTGATGAAATACAAAAAATAACTTTTAGATATCTTAGAAATTCAATCTTTTTAATTTCGGTTTTAGGAATAATTTGCTATTTTAATTATCTTTTAAAACTATTCATTCCATATCAAGAAGTTAGTTATTATTCATTATTGAATCCATCGACATATATCGATTATAAAATTATATTTTTATTTAAAGGTGCAAATCTTGGCAATATAAGTTCAATACTTAGATTATGTGGTACTTTTAACGAACCAGGTTTTTTTGGAACGATATGTGCATTAATTTTATGCGCTTGTGACTTAAATTTGAAAGATAAAAAGAATGCTACTATTTTAATTGCTGGATTGTTGTCACTTTCACTTGCTTTTGTGCTTATTTTAATCATATATTTGCTATTAAAATATTCGAAAAGTTTAAAAACGATTATATTTGTTGCTTTGGCTATTATTTTTTATATTAGTATTCTTCCTAATATAAAAACTGGAAATACTTCGATTGATGGCTTGATTGAAAGAATGACAATAACGGACAATGGTATTGCTGGAGATAATAGAAGTAAGGCAAAATTAGATTATATATATGATTATTCCTTGAAAACAAAGCCGTTATTTGGCTATGGCAATGGTTATTTAGAAAAACAAGATACTGGTGGAGGAAACTTATCATATAAATCATATATAATTCAATATGGTGTATTAGGATCGTTTCTTTTTTGGGGCACTTTATTCTTAGCTGCAATTTACAATAACAAAAAAAATATTAATGTGTTGTTTTATGTGATAGTATTCTTTGCTTCAATTTATCAAAGACCTAATATATTCAATTTGTTGTATCAAATAATATTGTTCGGAGGAATATTGTGTATAACAGAAAATACAGATATTAAAAAGAAAATATTATTAAAATCAACGGCAGAATATAAATAATCAGCATTAAAAATATTTTAATGTATGAAGAAAACAGCTTTTAAATAGGAAGAGGTTTTAACAAATTTTATGAACTCATCTTTAAGAAAAAAATTTATTATAACTATTGATACTGAAGCGGATAATCAATGGGATTCTAATCATGAATGTTCAACAGAAAACGCAGAATATTTACCACGTTTTCAAGAGTTGGCTGAAAAATATGGATATAAACCTGTTTGGTTGACAACATATGAGATGGCAGAAAATGAGTATTTTGTTAACTATTTTAAAAATAAACAAGATGCAAATTTATGTGAAATTGGTATGCACTTACATGCTTGGAATACTCCTCCAAGTTATAATTTAGAAAGTAAGACAAAAGAGAGGTCTTATTTGATAGAATATCCTTTAGAAGTTATGGAAGAAAAAATAAAATCTTTGGACAATCTGCTTTTGGAAAAATTTAATGTGAAACCAATTTCTCATAGAAGTGGCAGATGGGCAACAAATGAAGAATATTTTAAATTATTAAAAAAATATGGATATAAGATGGATTGTTCTATTACACCGCATATTAATTGGAAGAATTCTTTGGGACAAACGGGAATCTCTGGAAGTGATTATTCTAAAGAATCAGAGAAACCTAATGAGATTTATGAAAATATCCTAGAAATTCCAATGACGATAAAGAAAGTTCATATGTTAGACTTGAAGAAAAGTTATAGTTTAAAGAAGAAGTTTAAGAAAATTATAAGATATATAATTGGTCAAAAGCAGTGGGTGAGACCAAGCAATTCTTTTGATATTAGTGGAATTAAACGTGTAATTGATATTTGCAACAAGAATGGTGAGTATGTTATGTTTATGATACATTCATCAGAATTAATGCCAAATGGAAGCCCTAATTTTAAAAACGAGGCTGACATTGAAAAATTATATAAAAATATTGATGACATATTTTCATACGTTAAAAGTTTAGGATATGAAGGAATAACTTTGAGGGATTATTATAAGGAGTTGGTAAAATGACCAAAATAGGAACATTGACTTTTCAAAATACGACTAATTATGGTGCTGTTCTTCAAGCTTTAGCATTGCAACATGCAATAAAAAAAGTTGGTGGAGAAACAGAAATAATAAATTATCATTGTGAAAATATTGAAAGAAGAGAATATTATGTATTTCCTAAATTTGAGAAAAATTTGCTAAATTATGCTAAAAAAGTTAAAGCATATTTTTCAATGTCGAACAAGAAAAAAATTATAAATAAATTTATTTCTAAAAATATGACTTTATCAAAAAAAGAATATAATAGAAATACAATTTCAGAGGCTAATAAACTATATGATAAATTTTTAGTTGGTAGCGATATGGTGTTTAATTTAGATATTACCGATGGTGATATGACATATTATTTAGATTTTGCCGAAAGCGATAAAAGATATTCATATGCCGCAAGTTTAGGAGTAGAAGCTATTCCTGATAAATATTTAGAAAATTGCGTTGAAAATTTGAACAAATTTAAACATGTTTCTGTTCGTGAAGAGCAAACTCAAAAATACTTTGATAGTATTTTAAAATGTAAAACAAGCTTTAATGTTGATCCAACATTATTACACGATGGAGATTTTTGGAAAAATTATGAAGAAACACCAAATAACATTCCAGAAAAATATATTTTATTGTACTTTTTAGATAAAGAAAATGTGATTTTAGAAACAGCGCAAAAAATTGCAAAAGAAAATGATTGCAAAATAATTATTCTTGGTAATTTAAAAAAGAATTATGAAGGTGTTGAATTTATACCAAATGCTTCAGTTGGAGAATTTTTGTATTACATTCATCATGCCGAATTAGTAATAACTGGTTCTTATCATGGAATGATTTTTTCAATGAATTATAATACAAATTTTATGTATTTTAATCGGGCTAATTCTTCTAGAATGGAAAGTATTGCAAAATTAACAAATTCACAAGATAGAAGATTAACTAAAGAACATTTACCAAATTTAAAATGTGACTTTAATAAAATTAATCATGCAGTTGAAAAAATGCGCAATGATTCAATAGAATATTTAAAGTCTTTAATATAATATTTTATGGAGTTATTATGAAGGAAAATAATGTTAAATGTATAGAAAAAAGTGAATGTTGTGGTTGTTCTGCATGTAAGGCAGTATGTCCAAAAAAAGCAATTACTATGAAACCTGACACTGAGGGATTTTTATATCCTGAAATTAATGATAAATGCATTAATTGTGGGTTATGTTTGAAAACTTGCAAAAATAAAATAAATTATATTAATAATACAAAAAATATAAAAGCATTTGCTGCCAAGAATAACAATGATGATGTTTTGAAAAAATCTTCATCCGGTGGAATTTCAAATGCTTTATGTGAATACTTTATTAAAAAAAATGGAGTAGTCTATGGGGTTGTATATAATGAAAACAACGAAGTTATAGTTGAACGTGAAGAATCTATTAATGATATTGAAAAACTATATGGTTCAAAATATGTATGGGCTAATCCTAAAGATACATTTGAGCAGGTATATGATGATTTGAAAAAAGATAAACTTGTATTATTTATATCAACTTCTTGCTTCGTAGCTGGATTAAAGTCATTTTTAAATATTAAAAAATGCAATTTAGATAAACTTTTTACAGTTGATTTAATTTGTCATGGAACTCCTAGTCCTGCATTGTTCAAAGATTATATTAATTATTTAAAAAACAAATATAATTTTGATCACTTTGAGTTTAGGACAAAAATTCATCCATGGGGATATGGAAGTAAAAACTTTGGGTGCACAATTTATGAAGAAAATGGTAAAGCAATAGTTGATACTATAGATTCAAAATTATATCTGCAATTATTTTTTTCAAATTATGCATTAAGACCGCATTGCCATAATTGTGAATTTGCTAGTGTTAATAAACCAGCTGATATAACGATTGCTGATTATTGGGGAATTAAAGATGAACATCCTGATTTTTTTGATGAAAAAGGAGTGTCTGCATTATTAATTCGTACAACTAAAGGTGAAAATTTGTTAAAGTCATTAGATAATGTTACATATATTGAAAGTTCAATTGAAAAAATTTCGAAAAAGCAAGCAAATTTGAATAATCCATCTCCTATAAAAGAAGACAGAGATGAATTCTGGAATTTATATTACAAAAAAGGATTTAAAACTATAAGTAAAAAATATGCTGGTTTAAGCATAAAAAACAAATTAAAAAGTAAAATAAAGAAAATGTTAAATAAATAATGAGAGGATTTTAAATGAAGAAAAGTTCTAGAACAGATAATGCATTGAAAAACACAAAAATAACAATATTATGTCATATTGTGTTTTTGGTGTGTTCATTTGTTTGCAGAACAATATTCACAAAACAGTTAGGTGCTGAATATTTAGGAATAGGTGGATTATTTGCTAATATATTGACAATTCTATCGTTTGCCGAATTAGGGCTTGGTAGTACTTTAGTATATAGATTGTATAAACCATTCGCTGAAGAAGATTATAATAAAATAAATTTATATGTAAAGTTATATAAGAAAATTTATATTTATATTATACTTATTATACTTGGAACAGGTGTATCTTTAATACCTTTCTTAAAGTATTTAGTTGAAGCACCAAATGTCAAAGAAAGCCTAATATTATTATATTTATTATATTTGTCTCAAACTTTAACATCATATTTATTTGTATATAAAAAGACATTATTAACAGCTAATCAAAAAGACTATGTTGTTAGTCTTTTTAATGAATTGTTCAATGTTCTAATGAATATTGCTCAATGTTTAATATTGATATTTTTTAAAGATTTTGTATTATACTTAATAATTGCTATTGCATTCGGAATTATTAATAACTTGGTTTGCTCGTTTTATGTAAATAAGAAATATAAATTTCTTCAAAATGAAGTTAAAGGAAAACTAAGCTCAGAAGAAATAAAAGCGTTGAAAAAAGACACGAAGGGATTAATTATGACAAAAGTTGCTAGTACAGCTTTTAGTGGAACCGACAATATTTTTATTTCTTCATATATAGGTATAAAATATGTCGGAATACTTTCTAATTATACTTTAATCTTAACAACGATTAATACTTTGATGAATAAAGTATTTTCATCAATTACTGCTTCTGTCGGTAATTTGATTGTATCTGATGGAAATAAATCTAAAACGGAATCAGTATTATTTAAAATGTTCTTTTTAAATACTGCAATGTATAGTTATATTTGTGTGGGATTAGCTCTATTAATTGGAGAATTTGTAACAAATTATTGGTTAGATAGTGAATTTTTCCTTACAACTAATATTATTATTTTGGTAATAGTTGAACTTTTTATAAGATCGATTCATTATCCGCTTTATACGATGAGAAATGCATTAGGATTATTTTCACAGTATAGAATAATATTTGTACTTGCTGCTGTTTTGAACATAGTTTTAGATTTTTTCTTTATTAAACCATTTGGGATAGCTGGGTTGATTGTATCAACAATACTCTGTAGAGGAATGACATATATAACTGATATATATGTAGTTTATAAAAATGGATTTAAATCATCGCCGAAAATATATTATTTGAATTTAATTAAATGGTTGGTATTCACGATAATATGTTATTTCGTATCATTATTAGTTATTAAAAATATTGCCAACGGATTTTTATATTTTATACTTAAAATTTTTGCTGTAACTTTAATTTATATAATCTTATTTCTTATTTTTTATGGGAAGTCAGAGGAAATGGAATATTACAAGAATTTATTTAAGACTAAGATATTAAAGAAGGTGAAATAAATATGAAAGTGATGCATTTCATACATGGCCTAAATACGGGTGGTGCTGAAACTTTAGTAAAAAATTACGCTTTACTACTGGATAATAATAAATTTGAGGTAGTAATACTTTGTTTTAATCATTATAAAGATTCACCATATGAAAAAATATTAGAGGATAACAGAATAAGAGTTATATATGCTTCTGACTACATGAAACTCTATGGTAAAAAAGGATTAATTTTTAAAATAATTAATCATATTCAGTTGTATTTTGTTATAAAGATGATAATTCATAAGGAAAACCCTGATATTTTGCATACACATTTACAAATCAATAAATATGTAAAATTTGCTCGGCCTTCTAAGGATACAAAAATATTTTATACATTACATGGAGAATTACAAAGATATAGGGAAAATGATTCAAAAGATTTTCGTGTAGTTAAATGGCTAATTAAAAATTATAATATGAAAATTATCTGCTTGCATAAAGAAATGCAAGAAGAAGTTAATAGTTTTTTAAATACTGAAAATACAATAGTATTAAATAATGGTGTAGATTTATCAAAGTTTAAAAATGTAAAATCAAGAGTTCAAATTCAAGAAGAATTGAAGATACCAGAGAATTCTTTTGTGATTGGACATGTTGGTAGATTTAGTAAAGTTAAAAATCATGATTTTTTAGTCGAAGTTTTTAAAAAAATACACGATACTAATAACAATGCTTTTTTACTTATGATAGGCGATGGAGAAGAAAAAGAGATCATTATAAAAAAACTTAATAGTTATAACTTAAATAATAACTATTTGATATTGTCTAATAGGAAAGATATTCCTGACTTGTTAAATGCGATGGATATTTTTATATTTCCTTCAATATCTGAGGGGTTAGGTATAGCACTAATAGAAGCACAAGAAGCACATCTTCCTTGCGTGGTATCGGAGAATATTCCTGATGGAGCAATAATATCCAATTTAGTTACTAAGATTTCTTTAAATGTTTCTCCTAATAGATGGGCAGATATGATATTAAATACTAAAAGTCCTCAAAAAATCGAGCTTAATGATCAAAATTGGGATATAAAAAAAATAATAAAAAAACTAGAAAAGTTATATTTGTCTAAATAGAAGCATAATATCTTATTGTTAATAATGAATACAATATAACCAATTTAACTCGCAATTAAAACATGTTGATAAACATGTTTTCTTGTTACCTTTAACACATATTGATATATTTCACTAAATGTCAAACTATATCTTGACATTTCTTTTTATTTGTCATAAAATATCCTTGGAGTTTATAAGAAGGGGGATACCTATGGAATATTTATCTATTCATGATATGAGTAATAAATGGAACATGAAAGAAAGAAAATTAACAGCTTTCTGTCGTGATAATAGAATTCCTGGTGCACGTAAAATTGGAAAAGAATGGATGATACCATCTGATGCTTTAAAGCCAATTGATAAAAGAACTAAGGAATTTGAAAACTACATTTTAGAAGTAAATGAAACTACAACTACAATTCCATACTCTATATCTAATAGTGAAGATAAAGTTATAAAAGCATTCTTTGAAAAATATAAAAAAAATCCAATGTATACAACATTTACACCATATAGAATATGTCCATTAGGTGCACATGTTGACCATAATCTTGGTAAGATTACAGGATTTGCTATAGATAAAGGAATACATATAGCTTATGACATTAAAACAAATGGAATAATTGAAATTGAATCACTCCAGTTTCCCAAAAGAGGGCAGTGGCATGTACTTAATACACCAAGTGTGAAAGAAAATGACTGGGCCGATCCACTCAGAGGAGCAACAATTGAACTCAATAACAGATATCCACTTAGATATGGAATGTCAGCTATTATTGATGGTGAACTTCCAATTGGAGGACTATCTAGTTCATCTTCACTTATGATAACATTTATAAATGCCTTAGCTTTTATAAATAATATTAAACTTTCTGAAAAAGAATTGATGGAAATATCTGAATTTGCTGAAAAAAAATATCTTGGAATTGAGAATGGCAAACTAAATCAAATGTGTGAAATATATTCTAAAAAGAACAAATTATTATTTGTTGATATGTTAGATAATTCATATGAACTTATTAATACACCAAATAATATGAAATATGTAATAGGATTATTCTTTTCTGGTATTGAAAAAGGAATTGATAGTGAAAAATACAATAAAAGAACAGATGAACTTAGAAGTACAGCTTATTTATTAAAAGCATTTAATGGTGAAGAATATACAAGATTTAGTAAAACTAATATGCGCGATATTCCATATGAAGTATATTTAAAATATAAGTCAAAATTACCAATTAATTATCAAAAAAGAGCAGATCACTTTTATTCTGAACTATCACGTGTTGAAAAAGGAATTGAATTTTATAAAAAAGGGGACATTAAATCATTTGGTAAATTAGTAACTGAATCAGGTGAAAGTTCAATTAATAACTGGGAAACAGGTTCAAAAGAAATGATTGATTTATTTAATATTATCAAATCATGTGATGGTGTATATGGAACAAGATTTTCAGGATCTGGATTTAAAGGTAGTTGTTTAGCTTTTATTGATCCAAAATGTATTAATAAAGTATTGAAAGAAGTAAAAGAAAAATATATATTGAAATATCCAAATTTAAAAGAAAAATATTCAGCACATATATGTAATACAGCTGATGGAATAAAATTGTAGGAGAAGTATATGAAAACAAAAATTAATTTAGAAAATAAAACAATATTAGTTACGGGGAGTGCCGGTTTTATCGGTTATTATCTATCAAAAAGAATATTAGAAGAAATAAAAGGGGTAAAGGTAATTGGCTTCGATTCGGTTAATGATTACTATGACGTATCTTTAAAAGAATGGAGATTAAATCAACTATCTAAATATGGCAATTTTACTTTTATAAGAGGTAATCTTGCTGATAAAGATTTAGTTAATAAAGTATTTGAAGAAAATAAACCAAGTGTTGTTGTAAATTTAGCTGCTCAAGCAGGAGTTAGATATTCGATTGATCACCCTGATATATATATCGAATCAAACATAATTGGATTTTATAACATTCTTGAAGCATGTAGACATAATCCAGTTGAACACTTAGTATATGCAAGTAGTTCATCAGTATATGGTGGAAATACTAAAGTACCATTTTCAACAGATGATAAAGTTGATAATCCAGTTAGTTTATATGCAGCAACCAAAAAAAGTAATGAGTTATTAGCTCACTGTTATTCTAAACTTTATAATATTCCAAGTACAGGATTAAGATTTTTTACGGTTTATGGTCCAGCTGGAAGACCAGATATGGCTTATTTTGGTTTCACGAATAAATTAATAAAAGGGGAAACAATTAAAATATTCAATTTTGGAAATTGTAAAAGAGATTTTACATATGTTGATGATATAGTTGAAGGAATAATTCGTGTAATAGAAGGGGCACCAGTTAAAGCAAATGGTGAAGATGGTTTACCAATTCCACCATATGCTGTCTATAATATTGGAAACAGTAATCCAGAGAATTTATTGGATTTTGTAAAAATATTACAAGAAGAACTTATAAGAGCAGGTGTATTACCTAGTGATTATGATTTTGAATCTCATAAAGAACTTGTACCAATGCAAGCGGGTGATGTTCCAGTTACTTATGCTGATACCACTCCCTTAGAACATGATTATGGGTTTAAACCAAGTACAAGTTTAAGAGAAGGACTAAGAAAATTTGCAGAATGGTATAAAGATTTTTATATGAAGGAGAGTAAAAGAAAATGAAAATAGCAGTAGCAGGAACAGGATATGTAGGATTATCTCTAGCAATACTTTTATCACAAAGACATGAAGTTGTTGCATTAGATATCGTACCTGAAAAAGTAAAGATGATTAATAATAGAATAAGTCCAATAGCTGATGAATATATTGAGGATTATTTCAAAAATAAGGAATTAAACTTAAGAGCAACTTTGGACTATAAAGATGCTTTTGAAGGAGCTAAATTTATCATTATAAGTACTCCAACTAACTATGATGATGAAAAAGGGTTCTTTGATACATCTTCAGTAGAAGATATCATTATGAAAGTTAAAGCGATGGGAATAGCAACAACTATGGTTGTTAAATCAACTATTCCAGTTGGTTTTATTGAAAACATGAAAAAGAAATATGGAATTGATAACATAATGTTTTCACCAGAGTTTTTAAGAGAAGGTAAAGCTTTATATGATAACTTATATCCATCAAGAATAATTGTTGGTGAAAAAAGTGAAAGAGCAGTAGAATTTGCAGCATTGCTTAAAGAAGCTGCTTTAAGTGAAGATGTTCCAGTTAAATTTATGGGTTCAACTGAAGCTGAAGCAGTTAAGTTATTTGCAAATACTTACTTAGCACTTCGTGTATCATATTTTAATGAACTTGATACATATGCTGAGATGAATGGATTAAATACTGGAGATATTATTGAAGGTGTGTGCTTAGATCCAAGAATTGGAACACACTATAATAATCCATCTTTTGGTTATGGTGGATATTGTTTACCAAAAGATACAAAACAATTGTTAGCAAACTATAGAAATGTACCTCAAAATATGATTGAAGCAATTGTTAAATCAAATGACACAAGAAAGCAACATATTGCCGATATGATTATTGAAAGACATCCAAATGCTGTTGGGGTATATCGTTTAACTATGAAAAGTGGTTCAGATAACTTCAGAGCCAGTGCTATTCAAGGCGTAATTGAAAGACTTAGAGCAAAAGGCATAAATATTATGATCTATGAACCAACTATTAAAGAAAATACTTTTAATGGAATTGAAGTTATTCATGACTTAAAATTATTTAAAGAATTATGTGATGTTATAATTGCCAATAGACTTGAAGATAGTTTATCTGATGTTAAAGTTAAAGTTTATACGAGAGATATATTTAGTAGAGATTAAAAAGATAATTTAAAATTATCTTTTTTTTATTTTGAATAAAAAATTTGAAAATAAAAAAAGTATCATATTAGTAGGTGATAATATGAACTATTATGAAGAAATAAAAAAAGAGTTAATAAAAGGCGAAACATATGATAGAGCAAAAGATTACTCAAAAGATAAGAATAAAATTAAAGTTTACTTTGAAACCGGAAAACTTCTAAGTGAAGCGGGTAAAGAGTATGGCAAAAATATAATTAAGCAATATTCGGAAAAATTAATAGTAGAAGTTGGCAAAAAATATAATTATAGAACACTATATAGAATGAGAAAATTCTATGAAACATTTAAAAGCGAAAAATTGACACCAATGGTGTCAAAATTGAGTTGGAGTTATTATATACAATTATTATCTTTCAAAAATGACAACGAAATTATCTATTATATTAATATTGCCATAGACAATAACTTAAATAAGAGGCAATTACAAGAAAGAATAAAAAATCATGAATACGATAGATTAAATGATGAAACTAAAGCAAAACTCATTGAATTAGAAAAGTTAAAAGTAAATGATTTGGTACCCAATCCAATATTAATTAAAGTAAATCTATTAGAAGAAATATCTGAATATGCATTAAAGCAAGCAATATTAAATAATATTGATGATTTTTTGAGGCAACTAGGTATTGGTTTCACATATGTTGGTAATGAGTATAAAATTAAATTTGGTACTAGATATAACTATATAGATCTACTTCTCTATAATATTAAATATAAATGCTATGTAGTAGTAGAACTAAAAGTAACTGAAGTAAAAAAAGAACACATTGGTCAAATAGAAATATATATGAATTATATTGATAAAAATATTAAGACTTTTGAAGAAAATAACACAGTAGGAATTATTATTTGCAAGAAAAATAATAAATATGTAATAGAGTATTGTAGTGACAATAGGATTATCGCTAGAGAATTCGAGTTGGTTTAATTATTTATTCTTGTAATAAAAAAAGATATTTAGCAAATAACTAAATATCTACAACCAAGCAAGGTAGCACTATGTGCCTCCTTAAGACAGTTATATCATAAATTAATAAAAATATCTTATTTATTTTGAAAAAGAAAATTGAAAATAAAAAAAGTATCATATTAGTAGGTGATAATATGAACTATTATAGTGAAATAAAAAATGAATTAATCAACAATGAAATAACTAAAAAAATAAAAGACTATGGCAAAAACAAAAGTGATCTAATGACATACTATAACGTTGGAAAATTACTCTTTGAGGCAGGCAAGCATTATGGTGAAGGAATAATAAAAGAATATTCTCTAAAATTAACAAATGAATTAGGAAAAGGATATACTTTTACAGCACTTACAAGAATGAAGAAATTTTATTTACTTGCCCAAAAACTTGCGACATTGTCGCAACAATTAAGTTATGGCCACTATGTAGAATTACTACCAATTAATAATTTAACTGAAATTAATTATTATATTATGATTTCAGAACAATATAATCTATCAATAAGAAAGCTTAGACAAAGAATTAAGTCAAATGAATATGAAAGATTATCTGAAGAAACAAAGTTAAAACTTCAAAGTAAAGAAAAAACAGTAATTCAAGATTTTATTAAGAATCCAATTATTATTAAAAGTGTTCTAGATATTAATAATGTTTCAGAAAAAATTTTAAAAGAATTAATCTTAGAAGATATTGAATCATTCTTAAATGAATTAGGTAATGGATTTTCATTTATAGCAAGTGAATACAAAATAAAAATAGGTGATAATAATAATTATATCGATATTTTATTATTCAATTATATTTTTAATGCATTTGTAGTTGTTGAATTAAAAGTGACAGAACTAAAAAAAGAATACATTGGTCAAGTAGAAGTATATATGAATTACATCGATAAAAATGTAAAAACGACATATCAAGATAAAACAATAGGCTTAATAATTGTAAGAAAAGAGAATAAATATATAATTGAATATTCAAGTGATAAAAGAATATTTGAAACAACATATTTGTTAAAAGATAATTAGCATTATCTTTTTTTATTTTTAAAAGGAAAAACAATATCTAGTCTTGTATTATATTAATGGGTGATAACATGAACTATTATGAACAAATAAAAGGATTATTAATTAGTAATGAAATGTATAAGAAAATAAAAGATTATAGTAAAAATAAAAGCGATGTGGAAACATATTATAATGTTGGAAAAATAATTGTCGAAGCTCAAGGCGGAGAAACAAGAGCTAAATATGGTGATGGTTTAATAAAAGAATATTCAAAAAAATTAATAGTTGAATTAAATGATAAAAAATATAGTTATAGAAACCTTATGAATATGAGAAAATTTTATTTAGTATTTAGAGAAAGAAAAGTGAACGCACTGCGTTCACAATTGAGTTGGTCACATTATCGTGAATTGTTATCAATTAAAAATCCTGATGAAATAATATATTATATAAATTTAACTATTTGTAATAATATTGGATATAGAGAACTAAAAATAAAAATTAAGAGTAATGAATATAGTAGATTACCTATAAAAACTAAAACCAAATTAATAAGTGAAGAAAAAATGAATGTAAAAGATTTAATACCAAATCCTATTTTTATTAAGAATAAGAATAATATTGAAATTATTACTGAAAAAGCATTACATAATTTGATATTAGAAGACATTGAATCATTTATGAAAGAACTTGGTAGTTCATATAGCTTTATTGGTAGTGAATATAGAATAAAAATAGGTGATAGAAATTATTATATTGATTTATTATTATTTAATATAAAATACAATTGTTATGTAGTTATAGAATTAAAGATAACAGAGTTTAAAGTAGAATATATTTCACAAGTTGAAAAATATATGAATTATATAGATAAAAATGTAAAAGAAACTACTAATAACAACACAATTGGTATTTTAATATGTAGACGTGAAAATAAATTTGTAATTGAATATTGCTCTGACGATAGAATTGCGGTTAGAGAATATGAATTGATTTAATTAAAGATAATTTATATTATCTTTTTTATTTTAAAAAAGGAAAAACAATATATAGCCTTGTATTATATTAATGGGTGATAACATGAATAATCTTGCTGAAGAATTAAATGTTGAAAATATGATATATGAAATAAGAGGAAAGTATGTCATGCTCGATAGTGATCTTGCAAAACTTTATGGTTGTAAAAATGGTACAAAATCAATTAATTTAGCTATAAAAAGGCATGTTGATAGATTTCCTGAAAGATTTATGTTTCAATTAACTGAAGAAGAGCTAAAAAATTGTTCAAGGTTTCAAATTGAAACCTTGAAAGGTAGAGGACACAATATTAAATATTTACCATATGTATTTACAGAACAAGGTGTAGTCATGTTAGCAACTGTTTTAAAAACTGATATTGCAACAGAAACTAGTATAAGAATAATGGATGCATTTGTTGTAATAAAAAAAGATATTTAGTTTGAAACTAAATATCCACTAAATACCAAGGTGACACGAGTGTGCCCCTCAATCTGATTATATCATAATAACGAATAATTTAAAATATACTTAATTAATCTTGTGTTAATCTTTTAGAAAATATATAATATATAAAACTGAGGCGATAAAATGAAAAAAGTAATCATAATTACAATATCTTGGCTTTTAGTTGTTTGTTGGATGCTATTAATCTTTTTCCTTTCAGATATGAATGGAGAAGAGTCAACAAATAAAAGTGTTAAAACAATAGAAACAACAATCAAAAAAACGGTTGAAACAACTAATGATCTTGGAATAACTAATAAGAACTTAGACTCTAAAAAAGTTCAAGAAGTAGCTAAAAAAGCTAATTTTCCAGTGCGAAAGTTACTTCATTTGGGCGAGTATCTAATCTTGACATTACTTTTGATGAATGCCTTATATAGAAGTGGTGTAAAGAAGAATAAAACATTTATATTTTCACTTCTTATTTCAATTTTATATGCTTGCAGTGATGAATTTCATCAATCTTTTACATCAAGAACTGCTAGTATAAAAGATATTCTAATAGATAGTCTTGGTAGTATTATAGCTGTAATTATAGTTGCTTTAATAATCAAAATTAAAAATAGAAAAAATATTAGGTCGAACTAATATTTTTTTAAAGGAAAATCAAATAAAAAAAAGTAAGATATTATTAGGTGATAAAATTGAAGAAAAACACAATTATAATAAATCTTACTTGGAATTATTTAAACACTTTGTTTTTAAAAAACAAGAATGAAATTATTGAATTAGATATCAAAAAAATTTTCAAAAAAAAGGGTATTAGTAAAAACTAATATCCAAAAAACAAAACTATTGGTAATATTCTTACCAATAAAATAATAGCATATAAAAGTTCGTTTGTAAATATTAAAAAATCTTTGACATATAATTATTAGGTGATAATTATGTTTTATAAAGAAATTCATAAACGGATAAAAACTATATTGTTAATAATTAGTCTTATATTTTTTATAATTCTTATGCGCGTTTTTTATATTCAAGTAATTGACTATAAGAGATTAAATAAATATGCAACTAGTTTATGGAATAGAAATCTTCCAATAGAAGGTAATAGAGGAATAATGTGTGACCGAAACGGAAAGGTAATTGTTGATAATATAACAACGTCATCATTAGTTATTATTCCTTCCCAGGTGCAAGATAAAGAAAAAACCGCGAGAAAAATCGCGGATGTTTTGAAAGTTGATTATCAAGAAATTTTAAAACACGTTAGTAAAAAAACATCCATTGAAAGAGTTCATCCAGAAGGAAGAAGACTTTCATTTGAAATCGCGGATAAAATTAGTTCTTTGAATCTTCCTGGAGTTTATTTAGTTAAAGAAACCAAACGAAATTATCCGTATGATAAATATTTGGCTACGACTATAGGTTTTGTTGGAATTGATAATCAAGGATTAAGTGGTTTAGAACTTTTATATGATAAATATTTAACGGGGGAATATGGAGCAATTAAATATTATGCAGATGCTAAGGGAAATAAACTTTCTTTAAATGAAAATTATGAACAACCTCAAGATGGAATGAACCTCAATTTAACTATTGATTTAGACTTGCAAGCGGCATTGGAGCGCGAACTTGATAATGCTTACTTGGCATATAATCCTGATGGAGCATGGGGAATAATTGTTAACCCAAATAATGGGGAAATACTAGCAATATCTTCAAGGCCAAATTTTTCTCCTAGTAATCATAGTTTAGCAAGTAAAGAAGTTATAAATAGAAATCTGCCAATATGGATGACTTATGAACCAGGGTCAACTTTTAAAATAATTACTCTTGCTGCAGCTTTGGAAGAAAACTTGGTCGATTTAGAAAAAGACACTTTTAATGATAGTGGTTCAATTCGTGTTGAAGATGCAACTATTCATTGTTGGCGCCATGGAGGACATGGACTTCAAACTTATTTAGAAGTTGTTGAGAATTCTTGTAATCCTGGATTTGTTAATCTTGGACTTAAACTTGGAACTGAGCGATTATTTTCTTACATTAAAAAATTTGGCTTTGGCTCTAAAACCGGAATAGATCTTAGTGGAGAAGAAAATGGAATATTGTTTAATCCAAAGAAAATAGGTTTACTTGAAACTGCAACGACAGCATTTGGTCAAGGAGTATCAGTAACACCTATTCAGCAAGTGATGGCAGTTTCGGCTGCTATTAATGGTGGGAAACTCTATAAACCATATATCGTTAAAAGTATCAGTGAACCTGAAACAAATAATGTAATATTAAAAAATGATCCTACTTTAGTTAGAAATGTTATAAGTAATGAAACAAGTGAAAAAGTAAGACATGCATTAGAAAGTGTTGTAGCAAATGGGACTGGAAGAAATGCTTATATTGAAGGCTTTCGTGTTGGTGGTAAAACAGGAACTGCTCAAAAAGTAAAAGATGGGAAATATATGATTGGGAATTACATTTTATCATTTGTTGGTTTTATGCCAGCCGATAAACCAGAAATAGTTACATATGTTGCACTTGATAATCCTAAAGGTGTAGTTCAGTATGGTGGTACGACAGTTGCTCCAATTGTAAGAAATATTCTTTTATCTGCCATTGATATTTTGAATATTGCTCCCAGAAAAGAATACATGAGTAAAAAATATAATTGGAATGATATTAAATATGTGAAGATTCCAGATGTTGTTGGAATGAATTTAGAAGAAGCCAAAAAGTCTTTAAAAGGTTTTAATACTGAAATAATGGGAAATGGTAATAAAGTATTTATGGTTTCTCCAAGTATTGGAACGAGCATTAAAGAAGGATCGACCATCTGGCTTTATTTGAATTAATACTTGATAAGTGATAACTTATCTTTTTATTTTTATTAGAATGACAAAATAACTAATTTATGTTATCCTATATATGGTGATGATACATGAGAATCAATAGTTATGGTTTAGCCATTTCAATTTTAAACGAGCTTCGTAAAAAAAGAATAAGAGAAAAACTTTTTCCTTTTGATTCAACTTTTACAGAAGAAGAATTGGCAAGTGTTACAGAATTGAATGTCACTAATACTGATAGTCTAGAGGGAATAGAATACTTACAAAATTTAAAAACTCTAAGATTATTAGGTGCTAATCTTGATAATTTTTCAGTTGTTAAATCATTAAACAACATAGTTGATTTTTCACCAATAAAGAAACTAAAAAAACTAGAAAATTTAGTTATATGGCATGATAATAATATTAAAGTTCTTGATTTAGATGGACTTCATTTAAAAATGCTAACTTTAATATCTAATCATAATTTAACTGAAATAAATGGTATTGATTCTATGTCTTCTTTAGAAAGAGTTTATATAGTTGGATCAAATATAACTAGTATTGGTTCATCTACAAAATATATGGAAACAACTAAAAATATAAGAGAAAATGTCTTAGATCTTAGAATGTTTAATCATATATTTCATGAAAAAAAAGTTGGTTCTAAAGTGACAACTAAAGAATCGAATATTCGTTTTGCTGAACAAGTTCATTTTTTTGATGAAGTTTATACATTAAGTTTTGAACAAATGCGCGAATTAAATAGAATCGCGACTAATATTATAAATGGATTAAGATTAAAAGGGAAAACTAATTATGAAATGGCTTTTACAATCTATAAATACATTATAGAAAGCGTTGATTATGATTATGAAGGGCTTTTATATCGCGATAAGTTTTTTGCTGAAAATAAAGATGTTAAAAGTGATAAAGATTATGCTAAATTATTGTTCATAAATACGTCTTTAAGTGCAATTAAGAATAAAAAATCTGTATGTGATGGTTATGTTAATGCTATAATCTATTTATTGAGCTTACTAAATATAAAAGCATTACCTGTTATATGTGCTAATCATGATGGCTCTCTTCATACAGCAATTAAAATATTAATTGATAATGAATGGATATATGCTGATCCTGAAAGAGATAGTTCTGAGAAAAAAATCTGTTATTTCGATTTAAATCGTGAAGAATTAGCAAAAAAATATACTGTTGCTCCAAATGAGTATTTGGACCATCTAGATGGAGGTGCCTATGTCAAACATTTCGCATAGTCTCATTTTAGAAGGTAAATTAGATAAATATTTGAACGAAGAAGAGAAAACAAAATTACTAAATATAATTGATGGTATTAAAAGAAATTATTTGTATAAATCAGATTTTCATGGACTTCATCATTCTGAAAAAGTTTTACTATTTGCTTATTTATTAGGTCGTCATGAAGGATTAAGTGTAGATGAATTAGAAATCTTAATGGATGCTGCTATTTATCATGATGTTGGAAGAATGAATGAAGCTGAAGAAGAACTTCATGGTTTTATCACAACTAGAAAATTAGATGAGATTTTGGGCACTAAACCATTATATAAAGATAATGAAAACATGGAAATTTTGAAAGCTATATGTGATTCACATTCTGTTCCTGATAGTAGAATGAAACTTATTTTTGGTAATTATGATATAAGTGAAGAAAAAAAAGAATTGTTTTTTAAACTAGCACGATTATTAAAAGATGCTGATGCTTTAGATCGAACGAGATTTAGAAAAACATCAACTGCGGCTTTAAAAGAAGAATTCTTGAGGTTTGATTATTCAAAAAGTTTAGTTGAGCTTTCACATAATATTAATGATTATTATAGAATGTTTATATGTGATGAACATTTTGAAGAGTATTCTAGAAGTAATGTAGGGGAGTTAACAACTTGTCTTCATGGAATTGGTTTTAATTTTTCGGCTTTAGATGGAATTTTAGATATTGGAATTTTATCAGAATATGCCAAGAAAAAATTTAATTTAAAAGCTTGCCGTAATTTTAATGGGAATAATGGAGATCTTTGGATTTCTGTTTGTCAAGGTGAGGGAGAAGCTAAGAAATTATTTGTCGATAATGGAATTTATTTTGAGTGCTTAGTTCCACGTTTAATTAAGGGTGAGAAAGTTGTTTCAGTTGCTCGCAGTAAAGGTTTACCAATTGATTCAGGAAGATATCAGGATGAGAGATTTGCTTTTCATCAAATTCCTTTAGATCATATATTATCAGTTAATGTAAATCCAGAAATATTAAATATGAATATTAATTTGCTAAATTATTTAAATGGATCAAGTAATTATGAGGCATTAGAAAATAATATAAATGCTTATTTATATTATCTAAGAATTAAATTTGGATATTTTCCTAATATAGATAATATAGTAGTTTTAAAACAAGAATTTTTAAATGCTGTTTTAGTTTATGAAAAATTAGATATAGATACTCAAAAAAAAGAACAACAGAATTTTTTCAAAAAAACAGATTTAATAAAATCTAAAATAAATCATGAAATCGCGAATATGATACAAGAAGTATTTTCTAAAGCTTTAGGTAAAGAAAATGTAACAGTTTTAGATGTAGTTACTTATATAATCAATTCTAAGAATATTAATTATACATATAGTAATGGGAAATTCACATTAAATACTAGAGAAAAAAAGATATAAAAAAATATCTTTTTTTTATATCAAATTAGTATTGAAAAATAAAAGTGTAACATAATAAATAAAAAAATATTGTCGAGAAATATCTTTACAAAGTGTAAAATAAATTGTAAAATTATAGTTGATAATAATAGAGGGAGGATAAAATGGAAAGTGAAGATAAAAAACCGATATTCACGAAAAGATTAATATTAACAATCCTTATCATTATATTGATAATATTAATCATATTGTTATTATTACGTAGATGTGGTAACGGTGGTGGTGACACAGATAATATAATTACTATCGATATAAGTCCAACGTCTTTAACTTTAGAGCGTGGGGAAAGTCGTATGATTTATGCTACAACAACATCGACGGAACCTATTTATTGGACTTCATCAGATGAAACTTGTGTTACTGTTTCTCCTGCCGAAGGAACTCAACCTATAGTAACAGCTGGTAACAAAGATTGTACAGCTATAATAACAGCTCGTGCTGGAACTATAACGTCTGAGATAACTGTTACTGTAACAAAAACTCCTGATGAGTTGACAGGACTCCAATTAAACAAATCAAATTATATTGTTTACATTGGAAAGTCAGTGCTTGCTTCAGTTACGGCTGTACCAACAACTGCACAGTTACCTGAACTAATTTACAGAATTGAAGATACTTCAATTGCAACTGTAAATGAAAATGGTGTAATTAAAGGTGTTAGCGAAGGTAAAACAGTCTTAATTGTAACAACAGTTGATGGAACTGCTAGTGTAACAGCAACTGTTACAGTTAAAAAGAAAGCTAGTAGTGGTGACGATGATCAAGAGTCAAGTGTTCCAACATATGTTGCTGCTTCAGGACTAGAATTTAGTTCTTACAATGAAAAAGAAGTATGTGTTGGAAGTCAAATTATATTAGGTTATATAATTAAACCTGATAATGCAACAAACAAAGAGGTTAGATGGAGTGTTAATAATCCAACAGATAAGGATGGATTAGTTAATGAATACTCTTCAGTTGATGCAAATGGATATGTAACTGGTATTAAAGCAGGAACAACAAAAATTACAATTATCTCAAAGGATAATCCTAAATTAACTGCAACAGCAACAATTACAGTACTTGCATCAAGTAGTAGTAAATGTAAATCTGGTGGTGGCTCATCAAGTAGTGGAACACCAGATAAAACACCAACCGGAACAGATGGAACTGTGACAACTACTGGGACTTCCGGTGGTATGAGTTGTACTGTTAGTGGTGTAAAAGGAAGCAATGGTTGGTATAAATCGTTGACAGTAACATGGAGATATACACCAAGTCCGGGTTTATGGGAAGATGGAACTCATAAAAGAGAATACGGAATAGATGGAATTTATAAGAGTATGCCAAGCAATGAGTATGTGCATGTTCAAGGAAGTACACGCCGAATTCCAAGCTTCTCTTATAGATATTATACTGTTAATGCTACTGGCTACACTACGATCACTAAAGATAAGAAAGGTGGATGTAAGGCAGAATATAAATCTGTTGATACAGAAAATCCAACTTGCAAAATCGATAGTAGTATTGAAAATGGCAAAGTTAAACTTTCAGTTACTGGTAGCGATGAAAATGAACATGGTAGTGGGGTTGCTAAAATAGTTATAAATAATATTGGCACTAGTCCAAAGTATGATGGAGAAAGATCTGCAACATATACAATAAATGTAACACCTACCCCTAATGGAACTAATTATTCAGCGATTGTTTATGATGTTGCTGGAAGGACAGGAACTTGTGCGGCAACTTTGAATTCTGATGGTAGTTTAAGCAAATTCGAATATGTTACAGAAGTTGTTTTGAAAGCTTATAGCGATACAATATATAGAGGTGGAACTGGAAGAGTAGAATCATATTTGAGAGTTGCAAAATATAATAGTGAAACTAATGTGACTAAAATCACTGCAGTTCCAACAAAACCAAATGTTTCTGGAGGAAAAGTTAGTTGTTCAAGCGTTTATTGCACTGTCACACCAGATGAAGGTTCTGATTATGTTGATTTGAGCTTAAGTGGCTTTGACAAAGATGGCAAACAAATTACGAAAACACATAGATTTAATGTTGTTGATAGCAAGATTTCTGATCCGACATATGATATAACTTGTACACAAGGAAACAATGGTTGGTGTAAGAGCAAAGCTGTAGTAACTTTAAATGGCCCAACAGTAGCTAGTGATGATAAAATCGAATCTAGAGAAATATGTATTGCTGCAAAATGTAGTAGCAATGGAAAAATTGAATATAGCGAAAATGGTACAAGAACTATAAGTTATTCTTTGAAGACTAAAAAAATGGGTCAGTATGTTACTAAAAAGCAAATAGGGACTTTAAAAATTGATACTGATGCGCCTAGTTGTGGTTCTTCAAGAATTGAACAAGATGGTAAATATTCATATACACTTGAACTTCGTGATGCTACTTCTGGAATAGAAAGTTATACATTAAATGATAGTACTAAAAAATTTTATGGAGTAGCAACTTATAAGAATGTAAGTGTAACAGGAAAAGATGGTGATGTTGTAACAGTTTATGATTATGCAGGACATAGTGGAAGTTGCAAATTATCTGGAACTTTATTCAAACTTAAATCGATTAATGTTGGTGGTGGAGATGCTAGAATATATAAAGGTGGACCTTCTAAATATTTCAATGTATCGTACACAAATTCAGATAATAAAGAAGTTGACGATGAAAATTTGAGAGGATTTACAGTTAGTGGTGGTAAGTCAACTTGCTTTAGTCATACTGAAACCAAAGATAGCATTACGATTACTGCTGTATCATCATCACCATGTAGTGGTAGTTTAACACTAACTTCAACTTATGATAGTAGTGTTAAAGCAAATATTGATGTTTATGTTGATGATGCATATAAGCCAACTATGTATTTAAAAGCTACTGGTTCGACTAATATAAATGCTGGTGAATCAGTTGGTTTAGAAGCATCGGCAACTACAATTAAAACTGCTGACGGAAAAGATTGGGCTCCAAGTGTATACATTTGGTCTAGCAATGATACTAAATGTGTTACTGTGAACGAAAAGGGTGCTTCAAATACTGCAACAGCTAAAGAAGTTGAAGATGACTGCAGTGCTACAATAACTGCTAGTGCAGTATATGGTTCGATATATAAGGCAGGAGCTGGTGTAAGTGCTACTATAACGATTAACGTAAAAGGTAAAAAAACTTTGGCAGCACCAAGCATATCATTTACTTGTGCTGGGAAAGCTTATACAAGTGGTACTGAGTGTACAGGTGATAATGTAACTGCTAATGCTAGTGTTCCAAGCGGCGGAACAGCTCGTTTTTGTACAGGTACTGGTTGTAATCCTTCAAGAACATCACTTACTATATTATTAGCTGGAACATATAATGTATGTGCTAAATATATAAAAGATGGAAATGAGAGCGCAACAGGATGTCAGTCTGTAACAGTTAAATTTGGCAATCGAACATTAACTATAAGCGGAAATAATACTATAGATGCAAATGGTAAAACTACCTTGAGAGTTTCAGGAGGACCAACTGGTGCAATTGCAAACTATTCTTGGAAGTCGAGTGCAACTTCTTGTGCAACAGTTGATAATGCTGGTACTGTAACTGGTCAAAATACTAAAACAACTGCTTGCCCTGCTACAATAACTGTATATGGATATGATATGAATGGTGCTAAAGTAGCAGAAGGAAGTTTTGACATTACTGTAAAAGCAGCAACGACAAGTTCTGATATTACAATTGATTGTGGTACGCCATCTGTTACCCAATACAACAAAGGCTCAATTCCTATAGTTGTTAAAGGCCCTGAAGGTACTAGTGTTAGTTTTAGTCCAAGTGGCGTTGCTGATGTAGGATGCGGAAATGCAGGTACGATTTCTTCTACAAAAACTTTCCAACGTGGTTGTTCAGCTAGCAAGAATGGGTCATATTCGATTACTGTTAATGCAGGCGGAAAATCACAAACTTGTCAAGGTACTGTTAGTGGAATAATAACAGTAAGTGGAAATACTGATGTTGAAAGTGGTAAAACAACTAAATTGACTGCTAGTGGAAGAACAGGAACTCAAAATTGGAAATCTAATAATACTAACTGTGCAACAGTTGATGGTAGTGGAACAGTAACTGGAGTTTCAACAATTACAAAAGATTGTAGTACATACATTACTGTTACAATTGGTGATGTATCAGTAAATACTAAAGTTAATGTAACTGCATCTAGTGGCGATGACTATGCTTGTGGTGAGGTTCTAAGTAGGTCAAATCCAAATGCTAAGTGGACAAATCAAAATGTAACTATAAAAATTGCATGTACTGGAAATGATTGCGCGAAGTCTGCATATGAAGGAAATTGGACTACTACGACAAATAGTGGAGTTATTTATATTTACAATAAAACTGGGGCTCCAAAGTCTTGCAAGGTTACTGTTCATCTTGATAAGTCTGTACCAACATGTAAATATACTTCAACTCCAGCAACAAAATGGACTAAGGCCCATACTGTATCTGTAAAGTGTTCTGATACAGGCGGCAGTGGATGTACTGAGGCTGGTGGTACTAGATCTTACAATTGGACATCAAGCAAAGAAGCAGTTAATTTCCTTGTAAATGATGAAGCTGGTAATACTACCGAATGTGGATCTTATAAAGTTTTAGTAGATGCAACCAAGCCGACATATGATTGTTCATTAACTTATAATAGTAGTATATCTGGAGTAAGTGGTTCTTGTACTGTTACTGATGCTCTTAGTGGAGTTGATTATGAAAGATCTCAACGTTCATTTGGACCACTAAAAAGTACTACAACAGTTTGTGGGTATGATAAAGCTGGTAATTCTTCTTGTAAAACGATAGAAGTTACGAAGGCAGAGGAAAAATATTGTCCAATTGGAACTAATATATATACTGCTACAGAGTGTATTTCTTCAACTGGAACTGAACCTTCGAAATGTCCTGATGAATATGATTTAAGCGGTGGTACATGTAAGAAAGTTGACAGCCATTCTGGTCAATATATATCATGTAATTCAGGCGTAACACCTGTAGTGGGCTCATGTAATTCACAAGGTTGTCGTTGGACTTGTACTTATACTAAATCACCAACTTGTGCATCTGGTTCTTTAATCAATGGCAAGTGTTATACAAAAGTAACAAAGTCAAGTCGTACTGTATATAGCGCTACTATCAAATAATATTTATTCTGCAAACAAATTTAATTATTATTCAATAGTTGTTATTAAATAATTATAAAATTAAAAAAAGATCAAAGTTAAAACTTTGATCTTTTATTTACTTTTAATACTTATAGTCATATAATTAATAGTATGAATGAAAATGAATAAAGAGATTATTTAAAATATTTAAGTGATAAACCTTATTTTGAAGATTGGTTTCAAATTGTGAAACCAATTCTTTTGAGTCCCGAATTTCAAAAAAGAATGAAGTTTAAACATCATTATAAAAGTGTATTCTATCATTGTACTTTAGTATCATATCGATCATATAAATTTTCTTTAAAACGAAAGTGTAATTCAACTAATTGTGCAATAGCAGGTTTATTACACGATTTTTACCCATTTCCGTGGCAATATTCGGTCGATTTGGAAGAAATGGATAGAATATACATTGAGAACTTAAAAGTGAAAAAAAGCCTATTTAAAAAGCATGGATTTACTCATGCTCGTGAAGCTTTAGAAAACACTCATAAGTTTTATCCTGAATATACAAATAAAAGAATAGATAATGCAATATTAAGGCATATGTTTCCCTTAAATATAGCATTACCCAAGTATAGTGAATCTTGGATTGTAACAATGGAAGATAAATTAGTTTCAATTAATGAACTAGGGAGGAAAAAATGATTAATTTAGAAAAAATGTTTTTGGCTTTTATGCTTTATTCTATTTTTGGATGGATAATGGAAGTAATAGTAACTATTATTGAAAATAAAAAATTTGTCAATCGTGGATTTTTAATAGGTCCTTATTGTCCAATATATGGAACTGGGTTTCTTGGAATAACGTTATTATTAAAAAAATACATGGCTCATCCAATAGGATTATTTTTCTTAATAATTTTACTTTGCTCTTTTATTGAATATATGACAAGTCTAATCATGGAAAAACTTTTTAAAGCACGTTGGTGGGATTATAGTCATAGACTTTTAAATATTGATGGTAGAGTTTGTTTAACAAATTCACTTGCTTTTGGAATTCTTGGTATTCTTGGATTATATTATATGAATCCAGTTGTTGAAGGATTTATAAATAGTTTTTCAGATTCATTAATTAATATATTAAGTATTATATTATTTATTATTTTTATAATTGATTTTGCTATTTCATTTAATATAATGAATAAATTTAAAGATAAAATCAAACTATTAAATAAAGATAATACTGAAGAAATAAAACTCAAAATAAATGAATTATTAAGTAAAAATGTTTTAACAAGACGTGTTAAAGATGCATTTCCACACTATAAACCATTATTATTTAATAAAATAAAGCAAATAAAAGAAAAAATAAACAAAAAATATCTTATATTTTTATATTAATTTCATATTATATTTGTAGTGTTTATACATAAAAATACTTGATTTTTTCTTTAAGAAGTGCTATTATTATACTTGTAAAGGAGATGACTAATATGTCAGATTTAACGACTTCTATTAATGTTCAAATTGATAAAAGTGATAAAGAGCAAGCAATGAAGATTTTGCAAAAATTAGGTGTTAGTATGAGTGGATTAATAAATATGACAATAAAACAACTCATAATGAGAGAAAAAATACCATTTGATGTTGCTATTCCTAAGAAAAGTGGCGAACTATATCAATTTTTTGATGATGATCAATTAGATAGAACTGCTAAAGAGATTGAATATATTGAAAAGCATCCAAGTGAGTATAAAACATATGATAATTTAAATGATTTAAAAAAGGATTTAATTAATGATAAATAAATATAATGTAAAATATTCAAAGGAATTTAAAAAATCGTTTAAAAAGATAATTAAGCAAGGAAAAGACATAGAAAAATTATTTGACGTCATAGAACTATTATCATTGAAGCAACCACTAGATTCACGATATAAAGATCATCCTTTATATGATGATAATAGATTTAGAGGTTGTAGAGATTGCCATATTGAACCAGATTGGATACTTGTATATAAATATCTAGATAATGAAATTATCTTGCTACTAGTAAATACAGGTTCACATAGTGAAGTTTTAGATAAATAAAAATAAACAAAAAATAGTTTATTTTTTTTAATACTATATATTATTTTAATATGATATAATATTTTTAGAATAAGGGTGTTTGTATGGAGAAAGATAATAAAACAGAGAAATTATTATATCTTGTTGTTGGTCTTTTAATTATAGTTGCATTTATAATAATATTAATACCTTCAAAGTCAAATAATGCTCCCAAAAATGAAGTAACAAATATCTTTATAGAAAAAAAAGATGTTTCTTTAGTAGTTGGGGATAGTTATTATATTAGATATTTTATTTCACCATCTAGTGTTAGTAACACCACTCTTACATTTAAAAGTAGTAATGAGAATGTTGCTATCGTAGATAGTAGTGGTAGAGTAAATGCACTTAGTCTTGGAACTGCAACAATAACAGTTACATCAGCAAATGGTATTTCATCTAATTGTATTATTATTGTTGGTGAAAAAGAAACACCGATAACTGCAATAAGTTTAGATAAAGAAGATTTAGAATTAAATATAGGTGAAAGTTATCAATTAAAACTCAATGTAGAGCCATCAAATACGACTGAGCATGATTTTATTTGGACAAGTAGTGATCCATCTATTGTAGCTGTTGTTGATGGCAAGGTAAAAGCTTTAAAACATGGCTCAGCTTTAATAACAGTTAAAAGTAAAAATGGTAGAATTGCTATTTGTAATATCGATGTTGGAGTAGGAGTAGAAACAATAACATTTAAGGAAAAATCTCTCAAAATTGCCTTAGATGGAAAATTAAAATTAGATGTTGATATTAAACCTACTAATAATACTGAAAAAGTTAGCTTTTCAAGCAGTGATGCTAGTATTGTTTCAGTTAATGATGATGGAATAGTAACAGGTAAGAAAATTGGTACAGCTACTATTACAGCTAAATCACAAAGTGGAATTAAAGATAGTATAACAATAATTGTTCAATCTAAGAATGTGCAAATTGGTGCAGCTATAAATCCATCGATAAATAATGAAAATTTCAATGAAGATGGAAATATCTTGCTCTTTGGGTCTGATTATCAAGGTGATAGCCGTAAGTCAAATTTTAAAGCAATTTTAGAAAATGTAAAAAGAAACGGAATAAATCCAAGTTTGGTTTCTATCTTAGGAGACTATAATACTAGTGGTTATGATACCAATAGTTCAATGAAAGGCCTTAAAGAAGCAAATTCAATTATAAAAGAGGTTTTTCCAAATAGTGGATCACTCTTTATTCAAGGGAATCATGATGATGCAGGTAATATTTATCTAACTAAAACAGGTGGTTATGAAGCAACTAACTATGTTATCTATGTTGTAAATGAAGATGATTTTCCATGGAAAAGTGCTAAGAAATCAAAAGTTTCAGCAATCGCGAATAATCTTGATAAATATTTAAGTAATTTGGTTGATTTAAATATCAGAAAACCGGTATTTTTTATAACTCATCTGCCACTTCATTATAGTAGTAGAGGAGATAATGAATACGCTTATTTGTTAGTCGATGCTTTAAATAAATATGGGGATAAACTAGACATATTTGTTATGTTTGGCCATAATCATAGTTCTAAATATGATGATTGTTTAGGTGGAGCAGTTAATTATATTGAAAAAGGTGCTAAGATGAAACATTTTGCTAGTAAAGGAACTACTTCAACTACAATTAAGTTTACATATCTAAATGCTGGCTATATTGGCCTTGCTAAGAACACGAATGGATTAGTTTCATGTAGTGGAACTAAAGTTACTTCAACTAATGTTCTTACAATGACAATGTTTAAAATTGAGAATACAGATATTCTAATTGAACGTTATAGTAGTAGTGCTAAAGTATTCACAACTACTATCAAAAGAGTTAGTCACAATTAAACTAGTTAATAACTAGTTTTTTGTACTAGAAAAATAGAAACAAATATGTTATTATATTTTGACGGGGGAAATAATATGAAAAAAGAAAAAAAGAAGAAAAAATTTCAAGAAGGAAAATTATATAAATATTTTAGAAGATTAACATCTCTTGGATTAGCAGGAGCTTTAGCAGTGATGTTTCCAAATGAAATTGTTGCTTGGTTATCTGCAGGAGCAGGGGCACTATATGGAAAAGGAATAATCGGATTCGGATTAATGTCTACAATCGTTACATTTTTAGGTAGTGCAGCAGGTTTGTTTGTGCAAAAAGTAATCTTATGCGGACTTACTTATATATTTTCAAATGTTATTTTAAAACAAGGAAAAAGATTATTTAATTATGTAAAAACTAAATTTAGATCTATTTTTCCTAAAAGACGTAGACACATAGTTGAAGTTAAAAAAGAAACATCTGTTCCTGTAAAGAAAATAGAAGAACCAAAAATCGAAAAGAAACCAGAAATGGAAAAGAAAATTGAAACTGCATCACCAGTTTCAGAAGTAAAACCAAAAATAAAAACACTTGGGGTTCATCCAAGTATGAAAAAATAGACTCGAAATTAAAATTCGGGTCTTTATCTTTATTTTGAAAAGATAATTTGATATAATTAATAAGAAAGTTATAGAATCATAAAACTTGGGGGATAGATGAAATGAGTAAATTAAAATATAAGTTAAAAAAAGAAACAAAAAAATTTGTGTCTAAACATAATAATAAAAAATATAGTGAGGATCTTTATGAGAAGGCTTTTGGTAAAAAAATTGATTGGGATAATCCTACTGATTTCAATGAAAAATTGATGTGTTTAAAAGTTAATCACTATAATTATGATGAAAGAGTATGGAATTGTAGTGATAAATATCAAGCAAGATTATATGCTTTAGCTTGTGGAATAAAGGAAAAGCACTTGCCAGAATATATAGCTATTTATAATAATTCGAAAGATATTAAAAGTTCAGATTTGCCCGAAAAATTTGTTATTAGATGTACTCATGGATATGATTATAACATCATATGTGAAGATAAGAATAACTTTGATTTGACAAATGCTAAAAGAAAACTTGCTAGATGGAAGAGAACTAAATTCGGCTATGACACTGGAGAACTTCAATATACACATATTATGCCTAAGATAATTGTTGAAAAATATGAACCACAACCTAAGAATCAACCAGATTATAAAATCTATTGTTTTGAAGGAAAACCTAAAGTAATTTTGGTTTGTACTGAAAGAGAAGATAAAGTTAAATTAAATTTCTATGATTTAAAGTGGAATGAATTAATGCTTGCTAAAAGTGAATTTCATGGAAGAAAAAAACAAGATTCTCCACGTTACTTACATGATATGTTAGGAATATCTAAGAAGCTTTCACAAGGATTTCCGTTTGTTCGTATCGATTTTTATGAGAAAAAAGATCATGTTATGTTAGGTGATATGGTATTTACACCATCTGCTTGTTTGGCCCCTTACTATAGTGAAGAAGGAAGCAAGTATTTAAGTGATTTATTAGATTCACGCTTTGTAAAAAAATAAAAAGATATGTTTAAAATATCTTTTTTTTGTTATAATTATTTTGGTGATAGTATGAAATTATCTATAATTATACCAGTTTATAATACTAGTAAATATTTAAGAAGATGTTTAGATTCAGTATTAAATCAAACATATAAAGATTTAGAAATAATAGTTATTAATGATGGTTCTAATGATGATTCATTAAGTATTTTAAATGAATATGCTAATAAAGATGAAAGAATTAAAGTAATAGATAAAAAAAATGAAGGTGTTTCAATTGCTAGAAATAAAGGACTTGAAGCTGCAACCGGAGAATTAATTGCGTTTGTTGACTCTGATGATGCAATTGTACCTGATATGTATGAAGTAATGATTGATTCTTTAATTAAATATGATGCCTCTATTTCAGTCTGTGATATTTATAGGGTAGTTGAAAATAAACTATGTAGTTATGGAAAAAATGATGGGAAGATCTTTGTAATAGAAAATCCAGTTATTGATTTTTTACTCAACAAGAATTTAAAATATGCAATTGCCAATAAAGTATTTAAAAAAGGATTAGTAGGTGATATTAAATTTGATGTATCATTAACTAATAGTGAAGATCGTTTATTTATATATGAAATATATAGAAAAAAACCGAAAGTAGTTAAAATTAATATACCAAAGTATATATATTATTTGAATTCAAATAGTGCATCTGCAGGTAGCTTTAATGTTAAACATGAATCAATACTAAAATCTGCTAATATTATTTATGATGATGTTTTACTTAACTATAAGTATGTAGCTGAAGCTAATAGATATTTGCTTGAAAATCTGATTATTTTAATAAGAAAAATTGCAATTTCACCTAATAGAAATGAATATATTGAGTATTATAATAATATTGCAACTAAAATTATTAAATTAAGTAAGAAAGTAAAGTTAAATAAAAAAAGAAAATTAGAGGTTTTTATTATAAAATATATTAGATTTTTTTATTCTTTATTTGTTAAAAAAATAGATAAACATAATGAGAAAATAGACATTTCTAAAGTTAAAGATGATTTATTTATAAAGTAATGTAAAATTTTTTAATAAATATTAACAAAAATAAAAAAATATGTGTTAGAATATAATAGAGGAGATGTTATAAGATGGCAAAAGAAATTAAAAAGGGAAAAACAGAAGCTGAAATATTAAAAGAAGAAGACGATAAAACAATAATTTATATGATTGTTGGATTTTGTGTTGGAGCTATAGTTGCCTTGGTATTTTTTGAATATTATTGGGTAGGTGTCGGTGGTGGTGCCGGAATGTTACTTGGCATTTTAGTTTCTACATTTGTTGATTATCATAAGTCAAAAAATGCACCAAAAATAGCACCAGCAAAAAAATCAAACAAAAAAGCAAAAAAAGCAGTGAAATAATATGAAACATAAAAGAGTAATACAAAGAATTGAATTTATTGAGTATTTGACAATCGGATTAACAATTGGTCTTATTTTGTCATACTCATTTGCTTTAAGTCCAGTAAATGGAGTTTGCATTGGATTATCACTTGGATTATTACTTCAAAAAATAATTCAAGAAAAAAAGATAATTTTGGCAATATATATCTTAATAGGGCTTTTACTTGGATGTTTAATCTCAGTTATATTTGAATTTTCACGCTCAGTTTCGGTATTTTCATTATCAGTTGGAATGTTACTTGGAACGATTGCGTATTTAGTTAATCCAAATTCAGAGAAGAAAAGTGATCTTAATCGTGGTAAATCACTTATAATACTTGTTTTATTAGGGATTGTTTTTGGTGGAATTATAGGCTTTTTGTGTTATAAATTGATAGGAATGTGTCTAGGAATCGGAATAGGCATGATTTTAGGAATTATTTATTATTTAAAAAAGAACGGGAAAAAACAAAAGTAATTTTGTTTTTTCATTGTCTATTTATGATATAATTATATTAAGAGGAGTTAAGAAAAATGAAAAAAATATTAAAAGTAGCTTTGATTTTCTTATGTGCTCTTATATTTGCTTTACCTGTAAAAGCAGATGAGACACCATCTGAAGCAGCTACAAAAATTAGTAATAACTATGGTTTTTATGAATACGTTTATAAGGCTGTTGGAGCAATTAACTATTATCATGATCATGCATCTTTCTTTGATAATAGTGGTGTCAGTCAAAAAGATCTTGATGACAAGAAAGAATCAGCATGGAATGAAGCTAAAGCAGCATTTAAGATTCCTAATGATAGTACAAATAGTTTGCAAGAGGCTTATGAAAATTTAACCCAAAATAGGAGTTTTGCAAGTTTTACTAGCAGTATTTTTAAAATTGCTGCTACTAAAACCACTGCACCATCGCCAGATGATACTAAATATAAGGTTTATCAGAGTCAACTATCAAACTGTAAAAGTTTACCAGAAATGTTACAAAAAGCTGCAAACCATTTAAAAAATCAATCTGTGTCATATAAAAATTTAACTGAAAGTGATACTTTAACAAATCGATATAATAGTCTTATCGATATCACGCTTACACCATATAGTAATTGGTGTGACAAACTTAAGGATAGTCCAGGTATAGCATATTACTTAAGTTCGGTTTTAAAAATTGTAAGTTATGTTTCTTTAGCACTAGCTGTTATCTTAGGAGCATTAGACTTTGTTAAGGCGATTACTTCTCATGATGATGCAGCATTAACAAAAGCATTTCAATCATTCGTTAAGAGGATTGTTGCAGTAGCCTTGATTTTTATGGTCAATGTTATCGTTTCAACAGTTCTTGGAACAGTAGAGCATCTTCCAGGAGTTGATACTGACTCACTAGAAGTATGTGATATTATTAAAAAAGGTTTATTTAATTAAGATTGATTTTATCAATCTTTTTTTTTGCCTTTATTTTGAAAAATTTGTTATAATAATATTAGGTGATAAAATGAAAATACTAGTTACGGGTGGCACTGGATATATAGGTAGTCACACATGTGTAGAATTATTGAATAATGGTTATGAAATAGTTGTTATTGATAACTTCTCTAATTCTAAAAAAGAAGTGGTTGATAAAATAAAAAAAATTACGAATAAAGATTTTGCTTTCTATGAAGGTGATGTAGCAGATAAAAAGTTACTTTCTAAAATCTTCACTGAAAACAAGATAGATGCTGTTATTCATTTTGCTGGATTTAAAGCTGTTGGTGAGAGTGTTGCTAAACCACTCATGTATTATCATAATAATCTTGAATCAACCATTAATTTACTTGAAGTTATGAGTGAATTCAATGTTAAAAAGATAGCCTTTTCTTCATCAGCAACTGTATATGGAAAACCAGATAGTCTACCAATAAGAGAAGATTTTAAGCTTTCAACTACTAATCCATATGGCTCAACAAAACTTATGATTGAAATGATTTTAAACGATTTATATAAATCTGATAATGAGTGGAGTATTGCCATTTTGAGATATTTTAATCCAATAGGTGCTCATGAAAGTGGATTAATTGGAGAGAATCCTAATGACATACCAAACAATTTAATGCCTTACATTATGAAAGTCGCGACTAGAGAATTGGATCATTTAAATGTTTTTGGTGCCGATTATGACACTCATGATGGAACTGGAGTAAGAGATTATATTCACGTTGTTGATCTTGCAAAAGGACATATTAAAGCAATCGAGAAAGTACTTGATACAACTGGTTGCGATGCCTATAATCTTGGAACAGGTACAGGTTATAGTGTTTTAGATATTGTTAAGGCATTTGAGCGTGTTAATAATATTAAAATACCTTATGAAATAACTAAAAGACGTCCTGGTGATATAGATGCTTGTTATGCTGATCCAAGTAAATCTCTAAAAGAACTTGGATTTAAAGCTACTAAGAATTTAGATGATATGTGCAGAGATTCATACAATTTTGTTAAAAGGAGTAAACATGAATAGAGAAAAAATATCGGTTGTAGTACCAATTTATAATGCTGAAGAATATTTAGAAAAATGCCTTAATTCAATCATAAAACAAACATATGAAAATTTAGAAATGATCCTTATTAATGATGGTTCTACTGATAAATCTTTAGAAATAATGAATAAATATAAAGCAGAAGATGAAAGAATAATCATAATTGATAAAGAAAATGGCGGTGTTTCCAGTGCCCGTAATAAAGGAATCGAAACGGCTACAGGAAAATACATCATTTTTATTGATGCTGATGATTATATAGAACCAAATATGTTTGAAGTTTTAGAAGATGATTTATTTAAAAATAATGTTGATATTAGTATGTGTGGATATCGTAATGTAGATATCAATGGAAATATTTTATATGAATCAAAACCAATGAATGAGAAATATTTTGATGCCAAAACATTCAAATATAATTTGTTTAAAGAAGATTATTATTCTGATTTGATATGTAACAAATTATTTAGATTAGAAGTAATTAAAGAACACAACATTCGTTTTCATGAAGATATTCATATAAATGAGAACATTTTGTTCATTCTTGATTTTGCAAAATATGCTTATAGATATTCATTTGGAAACGAGATGTTATATAATTTCCTATATAATCAAAAAGGTGCTACTCATGGTAAATTCACTTTGAAAAAAGTTTCAGTTTTATCATCATATATTCGTTTACTTACATATGATTTAGACCCTGAAATATTAAATAGAATAAAGTATAACTATTTATTTGAAGGATATGCTTATACATATTTAATGAAAAAAATAAACATTGATAATACTGAATTAAAGAAAAATTTAGTAGCATTTAGAAATAAATATTATCAAGATATTAAAAATGAAAAAGCCATCAAAACTAAAGAAAGAATAGCTTTATGGTTTATGATTCACTTTAATTATATTTATTGCAAAATTAGAAAAGATATTTAGAGGTATAAATGAAAAATTATTTAAAGATAATTTATGAGTTATCAATAAAAGAGGATTTAACTCAGGAAGATATTTTTAATGCATTAAATTTTGGTGAAAGAAAAGTTTTATTTTTAAATGATGATATTTCTAATATAGGGAAACGATTAATTGATAATTGTAATAAAAAGAATATATTTTTATTCACGAACGAAGAATTTGATACTATCATAAATGATTTAGACATAGCAAATTCTGCATTTTTAATACCAAAAGCTATTTTCTTGAGAAAAATCCATGAGGAAGAAAATTTTCGTAAGACCTTGTCTGATTGTCCAAATTTTGATTTATTTACAGAAGATGAATTAAAAGAAATAATTATATATTTTGTTGAAAATAATATTAATATATATGTTATTGAAAAACTTTTTCAAAGACTTAATACAGATGATGCAAAAGAAGAAATTTTGTCTAAAATAATTGATAATAAGGATAAATATAAAAATCGCTTTGGTAGTTGGCTTTCTAGTTTAGTTAGTTCACTACAATCTGATACTTTAAAACAAAAACTGCTTCATTATGTTAGAAAGAATTATCGTGCAGATGTAATTAAGACATTTAAGGATGATCATAAGAAAATGGTATATTCACTTCCTCTCGATTCACCAAGTCGTAAGCAAGTATTAGAGACTTTGGAAGATCAAGATTTAGTGAAAAAACTTATTTCAACTCCATTTTTTCCTAAAACAATTATAAAATCAATCAAAGATGAAAGTGTGCGTGAAGCTTATTTTCGCAAGCTAGTCACGATGATTACACAAAATGATAGAGGAGAAATTGTTGCTTCATTTTCTACTCGTGAGAAGCAGCTTTCACTTTTGAGCTTGATAAAAAATGAAAGAGCTCGTATTAATTTAATACGTCATTCAAATAAACTCACAGATGGGGATATATGGCATATCGCGAAAGAATTTCATAGTGAAGAAAGAATTAATGAAGCACTATGTTTTATCCGTGATGAACGAATGAAAAGAGAATTATATGGTCGACTTAAAGAACGAAAGCAAATTATGGATGCTGCAAATTATGCTGATGATCTTACTTCATTTGAAATATTAATTGATAAGCTTAATTTTTTTGATTTGAAAAAATTATATGAAAGTGGCTTTGCATCAGAGGATACTAACCATCTATTAATGATACTCTTACGAGTAAATAATAAAAGATGGGTGATGAATAAATTTGAACATCTTGAACTTTCTAAAAATGTTTCCGTTGATATGAGTAAGTTTGTTGAAATGTATGCTAGAACTTATAAACTTAATAAAGAACATTTAAAGCAATTTGTAGATGAATATGGATATGGTGTATTTAAATATATAAAAAATGAAAATTTAAGAGTAGCAATTAATCAAGATGAAGATACATTAAAAAAATATATGTCTTTATTTAAAAGGACTAATTTCATAGGTGATGAGAGAGGTATTAAGAATGGTTTAGCTGCCTTTGCACAACAAGAATATAAATATCATTATGCAAATATGGTAAATATGTTTTCTAATATTTTGCATGCTATGGAAGATAAAGATTATGCGCGTGCTGAAAAATTTATAAAAATAGCTATTACAGAATCAGATGTATCAGTAGAAGAAATCGCGAATTATTTGAACATTTCTCCTGATTTAGAATTAATTGTCAAAACAATCATAAATAAATTAGAAGAAAAAGATAATGCTGAAATATTAAATTATCTTCATTCGATTGCAGATAAAGCAACTGAAAATCATCGAAATAAGACAACTAAGATTATTGCTGAAAATAATTTCAATAGTCATATTCCTACTATAATTAGTGAAAAATCCATCATGGATTATTTTGTTTATGGATGTTCAGATAAAGAACTTAGTGATTGTTTTAATCATTATTATTTACTTTTTGCAGATGAAGAAAAAGAGCTTATGAAAAGTAAAGAAAGATTAAATGCAGTTTTGACATTTAAGCGAAGCCCTAGTAAAGGTCCAATTGATGATAAATTAAAAAAAGATCTGCGAATCTTTGGAGTCATCATTAGAAAATTGTGCCAATTTGATAATGGTGAAAATTACTTGGGTTATTATATAAGAGACTATTTTGGAATGGAACGTAAACCAGATTATGATAATAGTTCTAAATTTGAATATATATTATCTATTTTGCAGCAAATTGATTCTAATCAATTAAAAAATACAATATTTAATAATCAAGAAGTGCATAAAAATCTCTTGAATTTCTTTCAATCTAGTAATTTGCTTGGAAATGCTATGTTATTAGCTCAAGCTTCTGAAAATGCTAATGTTCCAATTGACGAAGGAATTCTTGCTAATTTGATTAATAATTTTGCTGCAATAAGTGATACTCTTTCTAAAAGGCGAGATAAAAGAATTGGACTTGTTGATTATTTAAATGAGGCAGATTACTATAATTCAGAGAGCTATAGATATGAGGATTTATTTGGTAAAGAAAACTTCAAATACATAAGGAATAATCCTGGACCTAATAGTGCAACAATGCCAAGAAAAGAAAGAATAGAAACGGCTTTAACATTGGTTAAAAAGGTTCATGAAAGAAAATATTTAACTGTTCCTCCTCAGAATGAGAATTACAGAGTTTCAAACGGAGTAACACTCAATGTTAGGTTAGGGGATATCAATAATTTAATGAATTTAACATTAGGTGAAAGAACAGGAGCTTGTATGCGTATTGGTGGAGCTGGAGAATCACTTTTTAGATTCTGTTTATTTAACCCCAATGGATTTCATTTGACCATTCATGACCCAGAAAATGGTAAATTAATCAGTCGTGTCAGTGGATTTAGAAATGGAAATACAGTCTTTTTTAACCAATTAAGATATAGTTTAGACCGTAATGTTGAAAGTAAACATTTAGTTGAATGCATTTATGAGGCTTCAAAAAGAATAATCGAAGATTCTAAAAAAAGTGAGTTTCCAATTGATAATGTTGTTATTTCACCTGATTATGCAATGCAACAAGAAGCTTCAAAAACACTTGATTTAGGTGTAGGTAATATAAAAAGTGGCTATAAATCTTTCTATTCAGATGTTTCTGAATGTGCCATTATTCTTGCAACAACCGCGAAAGAAAAGGAATTTGCTCCTGTTAAACTAGGATCATCAGTACCAAAGTACGAATCTCTTAAGTCTGAACCATCATATTATGAAGGAATGCCTGCTTATAGGATGGTTAATCATATGAAAACTCTTAAAGAATATTTAGCAGGTAAATCACTTGATAAGATTGAAATAAAAAAAGAAGATATTTCATTTTGCTATGCAACTAATGATTGGATAATATATGCTAATTCTAAGGGAGAACTTAAGACATTAACTGTTGGTAACACAAAGAATTCATATGAAGAAATGAAAGTATTATTAGAACATGTAAGGATGTCTATGGAGGATAAAAATGTTAAAAGCGGGCAAGGTAAAAATATATAATAGTTGGAATGGAATCATTTCTTCTGATGAAAAAGAATATAGATTTCGTAAGAGTGATATTGATGGTAAAGATGTGATAGTTGGTGATGAAGTGACATTTGTTTCAGAATATTATCCAGAATTACCTGAAAAAGAGCAGGTGCTCACAGCTAGATTTGTTAAGAAAAAAGAATTATCAAAATGATAATTCTTTTTAATATATAAATGTATCTTCAGAATAGAACTTAGGCTCACATGTAATATTGATGTTTAAAGCCTTAAGTGCTTTTAATTCGTCATTAGGTAAAATATATGTCGAATGAGCATCAGTACTATCTAATTTTTTTATACAAGATAAAGCTTTCTCAACTGTTGGATTAGTTACAGAGCAAATGCTTAAAGCAACTAAAACTTCTGATAATTTTAATGGCTCTTTTGATCCGCCAGGACGATTTTTTAAAATAGGTTCTATTAAAGTAGGTGGAAGTAAATTTAACTTATCTGGAATTCTAGCTAATTCTTTGATTGAATTTATAATCATAGCTGATACTGCTGAAAGAAGTTTTGATTCTTTTCCTGTTATTATTGTATTATTTGGTAATTTGATCGCAACAACTTGTTTGTTTTCTTTTTCTTTTTTTATTAAAGAAGGCTTAACAACATCTAGATAATTTTCATCAATTCCGATTTCATTCATAAGAACTTTTATTCTTTGAGGAACGTTAGCATCTATTTGACCAATTTTAGCATTTACCATTTCATTGAAGTATCTTCTTACAATTTCTTTCTTTGCGGCTTCTTCAATTACTTCGTTATTTGTAATACAACTTCCAATCATATTAACACCCATATCAGTAGGTGAATTATAGATTATTTTTCCAGTTATACGATATAAAATGGTCTTTAAAACAGGGAATAATTCGATATCACGATTATAGTTAATAGCTGTTTTGCCATATTGACTTAGATGAAATGGATCAATCATATTAACATCTTTTAAATCAGCAGTAGCAGCTTCATAAGCAATATTAACAGGATGTTTAAGTGGTAAATTCCATACAGGAAATGTCTCGAATTTAGCATAACCAGCATTTATACCACGTTTATGTTCATGATATAGTTGTGACAAACAAGTCGCGAGTTTTCCACTGCCAGGACCAGGAGCGTTGACTAAAACTAGGGGTTTTGTTGTCTCAATATAAGGATTAGCTCCATATCCTTCATCACTTACGATTGTATCAACATCAGTTGGATAACCTTTCGTGAATTTGTGAATGTATGTTTTGATATTATAGGCAGCTAACTTTTTGATGAATTTATCAACACTAGCTTGATTGTTGTATAAAGTGATAACAACACTGTTAATTTCAAATTTTTGTTTCCTTAAGTTGTCAATTAACCTCAATACTTCAGTATCATATGTAATTCCATACTCAGCACGAGTTTTATTTCTTTCAATGTCGTTAGCATTGATACAGAAGATAATTTCCATATCCTTTTTTAATTCTTTAAACATATTTATTTTAGAATCAGGTCTAAAACCAGGCAATACTCTTGCAGCATGATTATCATCAAAAAGTTTTCCACCAACTTCTAAATAAAGTTTATCAAATAAACTAAATCGTTTTCTGATATTCTCACTTTGAATTTTCACGTATTTTTTGTTGTCAAATCCTATTTTCATCTCTACCTCCAAAATACTATACAAAATAATTATAGCAAAAAAAAGAGATATTTAATAAAAAAATATGTAATATTTTTCACTTTTTGTTATAATGAATATGGTGATAAAATGATTGATGAATTGCAACTAACAGTACAAGTAAATATGTCATATGAAGAATTAGATAAAGTTTTAACTGAAAAAGGGTTAAATCGTATAAGTCAAAAATATCAACATGACTTATTCATGATTAAAAATGATGAAGATATATCCGATCTTGCTGATTTTGAAAAACTTTCTAAAACAATCATAATAAGAGATATTCAAAATGAATTTAAAGGATATATATATAAAAGATCATCATATGATGTTCTAACAGCAACACTTAAAAAATCCAGTGTTCGAGTTGATTTAGTTGATTTAGATCAAGGACTTCGCTTTTTAGAAGCGCTTGGTTATAAAAAATATTTTGCATTGAATCAAAATTTGGTTGAATATGCCAATGCAACAAACAAAATATGTGTTTCTATTATAAAAGACTTAGGCGTTTTTGTAGAAATACATGGACATCACTTGAATTATCAAAATGGAACCACATCGGCTGAATTAAAGAGTATTTTGGATAACTATGTGCCAAATATAATGAATCGTGACTACTATGTAAGTAAACCACTTTTAATGATTCACAAAATTGAAAATAAATAAAGGAATAATTATATAAAAAAAGGTATATTAATTAATGGGTGATACATTTGTTAATAATATTCCTTTTTTTAATACTTGCCTTAACATTTTTTATCTGGTGTTCTTTAAGAATGGCCAGTTTATGTGACAAGGAAGAAGAAAAAATGATTGAAAAAGAACATTAAAAATGATATATTAATAATAGGTGAATGGTATGAAAAATGTTGAAAAGAAAAAAACAGCTACCAAGAATAATAACAAAATAGTTAAAAAAATAAGTAAAGATACAAAAAAACAAACAATTAAGGAACCAAAATACTATAAGTATATTTATCCTAGTATTGTCTTTGGTCTTATGTTAGCTGGATTTAACTATGTATTTTTGATTCTTGCTTTATATTCACCTTGTTATACAGGAATTTATATGGAACTTTTAGACAATGTCGTTTTGAATGTTTTAATCAATACTATTTTTCAATTTTTATTATTTGGATTTTCTTTCTTTACAGTTTCTTATCTTTTTTTAGAAGTTGTTATAGGAAAGCATAATTAGAGTGAAAACTCTTTTTTTTATTGCTTAAATATGAGATAATATATATGGTGAATATAATGAAAATACTATGTATAGGTCATATTAGTTATGACATAACATTTCCAGTTAAGGAATTTTTAATTGAAAATAAAAAAATGCGTGTTAATGAAAGAGTAGAATGTGGTGGAGGACCTGCTAGCAATGCGGCATATTTACTTGGTAAATGGGGAAGCGAAGTTTATATTGCTGGTTTGGTTGGAGATGATCCATATGGTAAAAGAATAGTTGAGGAATTTAAATCAGTTAATGTAAATACTAAGTATTTAGAAGTAAGACATGGATATAAAACAAGTAATAGTATTATTATCAATAATATTTCTAATTCTTCTAGAACAATCTTGAGTTATCGTGAAAACGAAGATCATATGAAGCCTTTAAATCTTGATTTTGATCCAGATATAATTTTGATTGATGCTCATGAATTTGATGAATCTAAGCGACTACTTGAAAGGTATCCGAATGCAATCAGTATTATTGATGCTGGAAGTCCTAGAAAAGAAGTAATTGATCTTGCTAAAAGAGTTAATTATGTTGTCTGCTCAAAGGAATTTGCCGAAGCAGTTTCAGGAGTAACAATTGACTATAATAATGAACAAACAATCATTGACTTATATCATAATCTTGAAAGAGAATTCCAAGGAATTATTGTTGTAACTTTAGAAGATAAGGGTGCCCTATATAAGTATGAAGGAAGTATTGGCATCATGGATGCTTTAAAAGTTGATGCTTTAGATTCAACTGGAGCAGGAGACTTATTTCATGGGGCATTTACATATGGAATTAGTAAGTGCTATAACTTGAATACAGTTTTAACAATAGCAACAGTAGCTGGTGGAATATCGGTCAAACGAATTGGTGGCAGAAATTCAGTCGCGACTAAAGAAGAAATGAGAATGTATATACATGACTTTGAATGATGTTATTTTTATTGATAATCTTCCAACACTGGATCTTCATGGTTATGATAGAATTTCAGCTCATATTATGATAAATGATTTTGTTAAAGAAAATTATGTGCTTAAGAACAATATTTTTGTTATTATTCATGGAATAGGATCAGGTATTTTATTCAAAGAAACAAGTGAAACACTTAGGAAAAATAAGTTAGTTAAGGAATTTAAAACATATTACAATAATAATGGATGCACAATTGTTGAGATAAATATTGACAATTAAAGATGTGAATGCTAAAATAAGCCATTACATAAAGGGTTTTTTTCAATTTGACAAATAAAAAATTAATGCTATAATAAGGCGCGAGTTAAGGGGGAAATGAGAAATGTACGAAAGTAGAGAAACTTCAATAAGAGGAATAGTTGTAACAATATTATTAATAATTCTTGTTATATGTGTATTAATATGGATATTCCCAACTAAAAAAGATATAAAAGGAATATCTGGTGGTAATAATGAAGTCCTTTTAAGTGAGTTTTTTGGACATAACTTGAGAGTTTTACAAAATGCTGGTAGAGCATACTATTATTCAGCAACTTTACCAAAGAATAACGGTGATTCAGTTAGTATTACTCTAGGTGAATTAGTTGGTAAAAAAATGCTTTTAGAGCTTAAAGATAAAAAAGGTAAAACATGTGATAATGATAAATCATATGTTCAATTAACAAAGACAAATGATTCTGATTATGAGATGAAATCATACTTATCTTGTGGTGATGAATCTGATTATATCGTAACAACGTTAGGTTGCAATGATTTTAAAGGTAAGTGTTCAACTCCAGATAAGAATGTAACACCAACACCAACTCCTGATAAGGGATCTGATGAAAAAGAAGAACCAATTAATCCGGATAAAACAAATTACTATTATAGATATTTGTATAGTTGTCCAAAGACAAGTACAAGTTATTCTAGTTGGTCTAATTGGTCAACAAATTATGTAAGTAATTCAAGCACTCGTGTAGTTGAAACTAAGGTTGAATATGAAAATAAATATGTAAAAGTTGGTACTAAGCAAGAACCTGTAACAACTTATCAAACTGTATCAACAACTCAAAATGTTGAAGAAACAGTTCGTTATGTTAATACAAAACCATCAAGTGCAACAAATTGTATTACACTTCCAAGAACAGGATATACTTTATATGAATGTAAAGTTTCAAATCCAAAAACTGTAACTCAGGAAGTTCCAGTAACAACTTATAATACTGTTGATGTATATGATTGGCAAACAACTGCCGTTACTTATTATCGTTATAAGACGTTAAAGAGTAACACAACAACTTATACAGAGTGGAGCACCAAGTATAATGATGATGCACATATGAGTAAGGGATGTACTATTATTAAGTCAGAAAAGGTAGCTAAATAAGGTAGATTCGTCTACCTTTTCTTGTTTGACATTTTAGTCATTAAAAGATATAATTAAAATAGAGTAGTGGGGGTAAAAAGATGAAAGGGATTTACTTATTCGACTATATAAACGAGAATGAATTTAAGAAAATTGAACGCTCGCTTAAAAAGTATAATATGTTAGCTTATAAGAAACTATATTTTGAATATTATCCAGCTTTAAAAGAAGGTAATTTCTTAGGAGAGTTAGTTTCTAAAAATCAACAAAATGGTACTGAAACATACGAGCTTAAGTTGCCAACAGATCCAATGTTTGCAAAAGTTCATGATGATATTAAATTACATTATATTGTTTATTTGAATGATCGAATTGTTATGTTAGATACAATTTCTCCAGAGGATATCTTAGGAGAAGGACATCAATCTGAGTTAGTAACTTATAAGGGTGTTATGGTATCTAAAGAACATGCAGAGAAAGATATATTCAAGATTAATTTACTTAATCTAATTCAAAAATAGATTTTTAAAATCTATTTTTTTGGGTATTAAAGGAGAATTTATGAAAAAAGAAGATGTTAAAGCCTTAATTTTTGCACTTATACCAATAGCTTTTGAGAGTATAATTTATTTTTTGTGTAAACTCTCACCATTAGAAGTTACAGTATTATCTAGTGAATTTGATAATAATTTACCATTTATTCCTTTTTTTGCATGTTTTTATTATCTATGGTTTTTATTCTTATTAGTAATTCCTTTTGTTTTGAATCGTATGGATAGAAAATACTTTCTAAAATATGTAACTCTTACTGTAATATGTATAGTAATTGGAGGTCTAATATTTATATTTTATCCAACTACTATTGATCATGGAGTAAATTTAGATGAATATAAATCAATATTTACATATCTTGTAAGATTCATCTATTTTACTGACGAACCTAATCTTTGTTGTCTACCTAGTATGCATTGTACATTGAGTTTTATATTTATTTACACGTCTCTTAGAGCAAAAGAGATGAAATGGTATTACAAGTTATTAATAACACTTTCATCATTTGGTATTGTTGCTTCTACTTTATTTATTAAGCAACATGTAATATGGGATGTTTATGCTGCTGTTGCTTTATTTGCTGTTGCAGTTTTAATTGATAAATTTACTAATATAGGTAAATATGTTGAAAACAAAGTGAAAAAAATTGAAGTATTATTAGATAAATTAATTGCTAAAACAAAATTAGGTAACAAACTCAAGTAAAAGAATAAAATATTCTATAATGAGGTGAATATATGAAAAAAGAAGCTTTTCGTGTCTCAATTATAAGCATAATTGCTAATTTTGTACTTACGATATTAAAATTAATTGCTGGAATCATTGGATCATCTGCTTCAATGATAAGTGATGCTATTCATTCAGCTTCGGATGTGTTATCAACATTTGTCGTAATGATTGGAATATATATTGCAAATAAAAAATCCGATCGTGAGCATCCATATGGACACGAAAGATTTGAATGCATAGCTGCAATTATTTTAGCCGTTTTTTTGGCCGCAGTAGGTGCTAAAATAGGAATACTTGGTATTCAAAATATAAATTCAAATAATGTTAAAACACCGAGCATTATTGCATTATTAGCAGCAATAATATCGATTTTAATTAAAGAGTGGATGTATAGATATACTAAAAAAGTAGCTCTTAAAATAAATTCTGGTGCACTTTTAGCTGATGCTTGGCACCATAGAAGCGATTCATTATCTAGTATTGGAGCCTTAATCGGAATAACAGGTTCTATGTTCGGTTTAAAGTTTTTTGATCTTTTAGCAAGTGTTGTAATTGCCATTTTTATTATCAAAGTAGCTTATGATATCTTAAAAGATGCTTTGAGTAAAATGTTAGATACTGCTTGTAGTGTTGAAGATGAAAACCGCATAAAAGAAATCATTTTGGCAAATAAAAAAGTCCTAAGTATTGATGACTTAAAGACTAGATTATTTGGCTCAAAAATGTATGTCGACTTAGAAATAGGTGTTGATTCTAAGATGTCTTTAATTGAAGCTCATGAAATAGCTGAAGACATTCATAAGAAAGTCGAGAAGAAATTTCCAAATTGTAAACATTGTATGGTACATGTTAACCCAAAAGAAAAATAGATTTTATCTATTTTTTTATTTGCTCTAATTCCTTATATTTTTGAAGTAATTGATCATCATATTTTTTTATTAAATCATCTATTCTTTTAGAAGGAGATTGATATTTTAATTCGTACAATTTCTTAATTTTATATTCTAGTATTTGAATATCTTCAATAATAGTAATCATAATATCACCAATATAATTATACAACAAATATCGTATTTCTGCATTTAAAATGTTATTTTTAAGTTTTAATGTGACAATTATCTTGGTGAAATTGATGAATTTAGATAGATTAATTAATTTGAGAGAAGATGCTGATTTATTGCAAAATGATATGGGTACTATTTTAGAAGTTACTCAATCAAATTATTCAAGGTGGGAAACTGGTAAAGAAACGATACCTCTCAGAAAGTTAAATATGGTTTGTAATTATTTTAATGTTTCAGCAGATTATATTCTTGGTTTAACTAAAGAAAATAGGAAAGTAGAAAATATTGAGCTAAATCCTATAGAAATTGGTAAACGTATTAAGGAAATTCGAAATAATAATGGAGTTACTCAGATAGAATTGGCAGAATTACTTAATACTTCACAATCAACTATTAGTGCATATGAATCTGGTAAAACTTTGATACTTACAGCTTTTGCTGTTCAAATTTGTAAGAAATATAAAGTATCACTTGATTATTTAATGGGAAGGACAAAATAAAAACGGATTATGAACTGCACCCCTTAGAGTAGACATTAAATAAAAAAAACAGTTTTGAAAAAAA
>CAMVNN010000003.1 GCA_947168865.1 uncultured Bacillota bacterium | reverse complement strand
ATTTGATCCTAAAGAGATTGTTAAAGATAAGATTTTCTTTGAAGGTGAATTTTATAAAGCATATTCAGTATTTATAGATATTTTAAATAGAGCTAGCGAAGAAATAATTATAATTGATAATTATGCTTCTAAAGAACTTTTAGATATTTTAAAAGATATAAAAACTAAAATTATTATTGTTTCAAGTAATATTGATGAAACTTTAAAGAAAAAATATGAAAAAGAATATAGTAATGTAATATTTAAATTGAGTGATGAATTTCATGATCGATTTATAATCATAGATAGAAGGAGATTATATCATTCAGGGGCTTCATTTAAAGATATTGGGAAAAAATGCTTTGCAATTAATGAATTTGGTTCTGATGATGTGCGTGAAGAATTATTGAGTAAAATTTTTTTAGATTTAAAGCAATAGAAAAAAGGCATTTAATTGCCTTTTTCTTATTCAGTTGGTTCTTTTGTTAAGTTAATATTAATGAAATATGCCAATTTACCTTTGTAAGTAAATAAGATATCATATTTACCTTCTTTATAATCTTGATGAACATAACCAGATCCAACAAGTTTATGTTCAGACTCTTCTGGAGTTTTATAATCTAAAACAAATCCTCCATTTTCAGTTGCTAATTCTTCTAGTTTAGCTAAAGATAATTTTTCAAGTTCTTCAACTGTTTTATGTGGAGCAACTATAATTTTAACATCATCAACTGGTTTTGAATATTTAGTATCAATATAGAATTCAATCCATTCACCTAAATAGAAATCTTTATTAAGACCTTCTTTGTTATATCCTTGCTTAACGAAGTAATCAATAATTTCTTCTGTAGAATTCTCAGGACGATATTCATGTCTGTTGCCTACAAGGATTATTCCATCGATAACAAAGTCTATTTGTTTAGGGTTTCCTTCTTCATCTACAATTTGAGTTAATACTCCATCTGTGTAAGTATAATTATATCCTTTCTTATTTCCGTTATTTTCATTTTGATTGTTATTATTTCCATTATTATTTTTTTCATTGTTTTTGTCTTTTTCACCACAACCAACTAAAGTAAAACATAGTACTAGTGTCAAAAGACTTATTAAAAATTTCTTCATAAATTCCTCCTATTTTTCTGGGTCAACAGTTATGCGATAGCTTTCTGTATATGAATCATTACCGAATGCACTTGCAGAGTGTCCGCCAAAGTAAATTTTGCATTTTGTGCCATTGATAGTTGCTCTTATCCAGATCCCTGATGGTTCCGTATCTGCTTTATCGTATTCTTCATCTAGATATAAATTGTAAACTTTTCCATCATCAGCGATTGTTTTAAAGTAATCAACTAAAGTATTGTGGAGATTAACTTTTGCATCTCTATCATATTCTTTATTAAGATAAACTAGTAATTCTAGATGTTTATTTTCATCATGATAATATCCATCAATTACTTCATATTCGATGCCCATTGCTTCTGGATTAATTTTATACTTTTCAGCACTTGTTTTGGCAATTTCTGTTACTTGTTTTTCAGTATTTTTCTTTGTTTCTTCTTTGTTTTCAGTGTTATTATTGTTTCCTTTATTTTCCTTATTTTCTTTTTCACCACAACCTACTAAAGTAAAGCATAGTACTAGGGTTAAAAGACCTACTAAAAATTTTTTCATAAATTCCTCCTTAATTTTCACTTGGTTTTTCAACATTTGAACCAGTAATGATATCTCTTAAGTGATATGCTGAATCATTATCGTTGATATCATTGAAATCAACTGTTATACCATAGTCTTTCAATACTTTTACGGCTTTTTCTCCAAATCCGAATGTATAATGATTAGAGATATAACCATGATAATCTACTTCTATTGGTTTTTTATTTGTTGTTTTTTCTTGATAAAAATAAGCTCTTTCAACAATTTTTTTAATTGTTATACCACTTTCAACTGTTTTTGATTCAAGTTTACTTCCTTTTTTGGTATAAAATTTATCAGTCCATGAACCATTTTCATATGTTCCAATATAATATTCTTGTTTTTTACCATAATTGATTAAATACCAATATTTATTATCTATACCACCGATAGAATGATCAACATCATCTTTAAATCCGATTGTGAATTCAAAACCTTTATTTTCTTTTATGAGATTCATAAATGATTCTTCATTCATATTTTTAAGAGTTCCTCCTTTCAATACATTTCAATTAAATTATACTATGGATAAGAGGTAGAGTGCAAGAAATTTATATGGTTTAAGAATAATGAAAAAAAGGCATGAGCAATGCCTTTTTAAGCAGATAGTCTAGTTTTCTTTGAATAGTTTGTTGAATATTTCTTTTGTAAATTCATTATAGTTAAGCGCATTTTCTAAATAGATATTGAAATTACCTTTATTAATTTCTTTTTCATTGATTTTATTATAATTTGGATAATTTTTTTCTATTATTTTTTTAGTTGTTATATATTTATTTCCGTTATAATTTAATTCAATGGTTTCAAGATCATCAAATATCAAGAAAAGTGAAACTGAATTATAAATTAAAGCTTTTTCTATGTATAAATCTTCATAAAAAGCATTATAAGTATAATTAATTATTAATTTTGGACTATTTTCTTGATAATCTATTTTAGTCTTTACTTGCCAATAAGCAAGTGGGAGGCTTCTAGTAACTTCTTCTATATTGGCCTTAATATCAGTGCTTTTGTATTTTAGTAGATTATCGATACCACTTAGATTGCGGTTAAATGGTGAAATAGGGACTGTTTCTTTGGTATATTTTCTTAGGTAATCCATAATATAATATCTATCCCAAGTTTTATTATTTACAATATAAATATTTGCAAATAGTGTTTTATATATTTCCACATTTTCTTGAGTTTCTTTATAGTAAGCAAAATATGGTTCATCATTATTATGACTTATTTTGAAATAATCAAGTCCTGTTAGGGTTAAACAAATCATTAGAATACAAACAATATTAATAATAATTTTCTTTATTATTGTTGAATTTTTGATTAATTTATTCAATAAAACAATAATAGCTGCTGTACTTGCTATAAAATATAGCTGACCTAAAACAAAATCTGGTTTAATATAAAATGCTGAAATTATTAGCATTAGATAAGAAAAAATAATTAGAGTTACAAGCATTTTTTTATTTATTTCATTTTCTTTTTTGTTTGAATAAGTAATTGTATTTATGATGTTTTCTTCAAATTTCTCTTGGTAATTTTCTTTACCTATTTTTTCTCCGCTCATTAAATCATTAATTGTGATATCTAAAATATTGCATAACGGCTTAAATAAAGATAGATCAGGCATGCACCTTGCATTTTCCCAGTTGCTTACTGATTTTTCGCTTACACCTAGTTTTTCTGCTAATTCTGCTTGTGTTAAATTATTTTTCTTGCGCATTTCTAAAATAAACTTGCCGATTTTTTCTTGATTCATTTTAATTCTCCTTTCTGATTTAATTTTATAAATATTATCAATTATTTAACAGGAAATGATTCGAGAGTTAGGATATTTATAAATATAATACTATTAAATGGTAATAGAAAAAAGGCATGAGAATGCCTTTTTAACAAATGTTATAAAAATTTGAAAAATATATAAAATTAGAATAATGCATGTTATAATGTTTTTAAGGAAGTGAAATATGTATAGCGTTTCTAGACGATCACGAAAGTTTAACCAACCAAGAGGCGGACTAGTAAATATCAAATCATTTAAAGAGTATGAAGTTTTTAAGTTTGCTGAATTATATGCAGAGGAGAACATATCACCTAGTATTGTTGGTATGACAGTTGATTATATGACTAGATATGTATTAACAGCTAATAAAGAAAAGTCGTTTTCAATATCTTTAATTGGTGCAAAAATGTGCGGAGAATTTGATGCAGCTTGTGAATTGCTTGAAGGAATAAATGGAGTAGATAATGAATCAATAAAAAATGCATGCAAGCTTGTTGGATATGATGCTTCTTTCAGAGCTGGACCAGGTGCATTTGTGCCAATTAGTCAAATTAATCCAGATAGCAAAACGATTTATAACATATTAATCATGATTAAAAGAAGTGAAGAATTCTTTAAAGAATATGGTCCTGTTGTTTTGAGTGGTTTTACGTTTCAAGGAGCTTATACAAAGATTGTTTCATCTGGTGATGCAGACTTTTTTACAGATGATACATTGTGGGATTTTAAAGTATCTAAAAATTCATTAAACTCTCAACAAACGTTGCAACTTTATATGTACTATTTAATGGGGTGTAGAACTGATAAGTTGAATAGCGAATATAATTTTAAAAACAGGATTAAAAATATAGGATTTTTTAATCCTAGGCTTTCTAAAGTATATATCAAGAAAGTTTCTGAAATTAGACCAGATATAAAAAAATATATCGAAACAGAAGCAATTGGTTACGAGGATTAGCAGTTAAAGTAAGCATCGCAGTAGTGATGCTTTTTAATAATGTTTTGTATTTTGTAGATATTAAATACGTTAAACCAAATTAGAAAAAGTTTATAAAATTCTAGCAAAAGTGTTGCTACAAGAACAAATGTTTGCTATAATATATGCACATAGTAAGGGGAATCTTATGAACCAAGATAAAATGCATTTAATAAATAAATTATTTAACAACGAAACAATTAGAACTGTTTGGGATAAATCTCAAGAAAAATATTTTATAAGTGTCGTTGATATAGTAGGTGTTATCTCAGAAAGTAAAGATGGCAGAAAGTATTGGAATAAACTAAAACAACGTTTAAAAGAGGAAGGAAATGAAACGGTGACAAATTGTCACCAGTTGAAACTTAAAGCTCAAGATGGTAAATATCGTATGACAGATGTCGTTGATATTGAAGGAATGTTTCGTATAATTGAGTCAATTCCTAGTAAAAATGCTGAACCTATTAAAGAATGGTTAGCTAAATTAGGCAGTGAGAGAATTGATGAGACATTTGATCCTTCAATAGCAGTTCAAAGAGCGATTGATACATATAGAGCAAAGGGTTATCCAGAAGATTGGATTATTAAAAGAATTAAAGGTATTCAAGATAGAAAAAAGTTAACCGACACATGGAATGAGCATGGAGTTTCAACAGAAAAAGAATATGCCATATTAACAAATGAAATATATAAAGAGTGGTCTGGCATGACTGCAGGTGAGTACAAATCTTTTAAAGGCCTTAGAAAAGAATCGTTAAGAGATAATATGACTGATGTTGAAGTTGCGCTTGCTGATTTAGGTGAGATTGCAACTAGAGAAATAGCTAAAAAGAAGAATCCTAAAGGTTTAAATGAAAATATTGACGTGGCTCGTCGTGGTGGTAAAATTGCAGGTAATGCAAGAAAGGATTTAGAAAATGAACTTGGTTCTAGTGTTGTTACTAGTGATAATGCTTTGAATTATGAATATATTGATGATAAAGAAATCGAAATGAAGTAATAGTTAGAAGATGTTATTTTTTAGATAATTATATTAAATAGTTTGCCTGATATTTATATGACAATTAGATCGATAGAGTTCACTTTTAGAGGCAAAATAAAGGTGAGCATGAGTGCGGGTATACCTTTAAGGGGTATACTCTTTTTTTATTATTCAAAGGAGGTATATGTATGAATGAATTAATAGAAAAAGAAATAAAAAATGAGAGTTTAGCTGTAAATTTTAATTATTATAATGAGATAAAAGCTAGAATAATTGATGATGAGATGTATGCAAAAGTAAAAGACTATTCAAAAGAAAAGCATAAAGTTATTACTTATTTTGAAATAGGGAAGTTATTATCAGAAGCTGGTGGAAAATATGGAGATAATATTATAGATGAATATTCTAAAAAATTAGTTATAGAATGTGGCAAAAAGTATAATAAAAGAACTTTATTTAGAATGAGACAATTATATAATTTATTTAGTGACGAAAAAGTGTCACCACTGGTGACACAATTAAGTTGGAGTCATTATTTAATTTTACTATCAGTAAAAAATCAAAATGCAATTTACTATTATATTGAGCAGATAGCAAAAAGAAATCTTTCTAAAAGACAGTTAGAAGATGTTATTAAATCAAAAGAATATGAAAGATTACCAGTTGGGACAAGAGGTAAAATAGTTGATAAAGCCAAACTTGAGATAAAAGATTTAGTACCTAATCCTATTTTGATAAAAAATAAGAACAATATAGAAGTTGTTAATGAGAAAACATTGCATAATCTAATATTAGAAGATATTGAGTCATTTATGCGGGAGCTTGGAATTTCTTTTTGTTTTATAGGCAGTGAATATAAAATTAAAATAGGTGATAGGAATAATTATATTGATTTCCTGTTCTTTAATATAAAGTATAATTCTTATGTAGTTGTTGAACTGAAAGTGACAGAGTTTAAAGTTGAATATATTTCTCAAGTACAGAAATATATGAATTATATTGATAGAAATATAAAAGAGTTAAGTAACAATAATACAATAGGAATATTAATTTGTAAAAGAGAAAATAAGTTTGTAATAGAGTATTGTTCAGACGAAAGAATTGCAGTTAGAGAATATGAATTAGTGTAATTTAATATTTAGATAATTAATATTAATAAAAAAAGGCATGAGTGATGCCTTTTTAAGAATTAAACAGATTTAATTCATTTTTATGAATAAGTATGTTGCACTTGACGGATTTTCATCGTTTACTTTATAGTGCAATGTATCGTCATCTACAAGATATATAGTATGCACAGATCTAAAATCTTGCCATGTGCCGTTTGATTCTGCTTGCTTAAAAACTATTCTTGAATTTTCAAAAGTGCCTTTGTAATGATAATTTGTTTTTATTTCGACTTCACAATTATTAGTAATATATCCCCAATATTCAAAATATTCGACAGTACCATCGTTATTTATCAATAGAGTATTGTTTGTCTTATAATTACTAACTAAGATATTTCCGTTAGTATTATCACATATGCAACCGCTTGAAGTTGGTTTTAAAACATACTTTTCTCGATATGAATTTAAAGTTTTGTTTAACTCTACTTCAATGTCTTCATATTTTGTATTGTATTCCCATTTACCAACAAACTTTTTGTCATATCCAATTGTTGAATTTCCTATATATTCATCATTATTAGTATTCATTTTTACGCAAAAGCCAATAATAATCCCGATTATTAATCCAATAATAATTCCTAGAATTAATCCTACTATTATTTTTTTTGAGTTTCTTACATTTTTACCATCGTTATTTTGTTCGCATTTTTGCTCGTTTGGTTCATGATAATATACTAATTCAATATCGTTAAAAACATCATTAATTTTTCTTCCTTCTATTAATGCGTTATTAAGTAATTCATCTATCGAACTATAAAGTTTGCAATCCAATTCTTCGCCCATCGTATCGCATTCAAAATAATAAAGAATCTTATTTTCATTATTTTGAGATTTTTGGTAATCTAAATTTATTCCAATTGTCGATTTGTTATATTTAAATGTCAAATAGTCGCCAAGGCGCATCTGTTCTAGTAAATTAAAAAAGTTGAGTGGTTTATTATTTAATTTCATCGTATCACCTTCATTAATATTATATCATAATAGAGAATATTAGAAAGTAACTAATAGTTAAATTTAATCAAATGTGTTATAATTATTTAAGTCAAGGAGGAATCAGTATGTATTTAGTAATAGGTCTTGGTAATCCAGGAAAAGAATATGAAAAAACACGCCATAATATTGGTTTTATGATGATTGATTATATTGCAGAAAAACGTAATATAAGTTTTAATCGTGAAAAAATGGGTGGAATATATGCTGAAGATAATATTGATGGTGAAAAGGTAATATTATTGAAACCTCAAAAATATATTAATTTATCTGGTGAAGTAATAGGTGATTTTGTTGATTACTTTAAAATTCCTCTTGAAAACATTTTAATCATCAATGATGATATGGATTTAGAAGTTGGAACATTTAAACTTCGCTTGAGTGGTTCTAGTGCAGGTCATAATGGATTAAAAAATATTGAACTTCATCTTGCTACTCAAGACTATAAACGTATTAAAATTGGTATTGGTAAAAATAGTATGATAGATAAAAAAGATTATGTTCTTGGTAAATTATCTAAAGAAGATTTAGATAAAATATCTAATTTAAAAGAAATTGTTTTTAATATTTATTCAGATTTATTTAAAATGACTTTTACCAATTTAATGAATAAATATAATAGGTGATAATATGTTTGAACACTTTTTTGATATTGATTCTTCAGTATCAAACATTATTATTTCTAGTAGTGAATTAAAGGCTATTTATATTTATGACTTTTTCCTTCAAACGAAAAAGTCAGTTTTAGTCGTGGCGAATACCTTATATGAAGCTAATAAATTATTCTATGATTTAGAAAATTATACCGATAAAGTCTTATTCTTTCCAATGGATGATTTTCTTACAAGTGAAGCTTTAGCTATAAGTCCAGAATTAGAAATTACCCGTTTAGAAACTATCAATGAACTATTAAAAGAAAAAGAACAGATAGTAGTAACTAATTTGATGGGTTTTCTTCGTTTTTTACCGAAAAAGAGTATTTATTCTGATAAGATTTTAAAGTTTAAAAAGGGAGATTCTCTTGATAGTAATAAGATTTTAGAGGTTTTAACAGAACTTGGTTATAAAAGAGAAATAACAGTTACTAAAACTGGTGAAATGGCTATTCGTGGTTATGTTATTGATATTTTCCCGATTGATGAGAAAAACCCAATTCGTTTAGAACTTTGGGGTGATGAAATTGAGAGTATCAAAAGATTTGATGTTAATACGCAGTTAACAATTGAAACTATTGATTCTGTTATTGTTAAACCAATTACGGAGTTTCTTGCTAATAGTGAAACAAGAAAACAAAGAGAATTACCTAAATATATAGAAGTAGATAGTATTTATAATTATTTAAATGATGCTACTTTGATTTATTTAAATTATAACGATATTGAAGTTGGTTATACTCATTTAGCTGAAGAAATGCTTGAATATAGTAAGAGTATAGATCTTCCTGGTTCAACTAAATATATGTTTGAATTAGATGAAATTTATTCAAAAGATACTATATATATTGATGACTTTAATACGGAAAGAAATATCAAAGGTAAATCACTTAGTATTGATTCAAAAGATATTGATTTTTATAAGATCAGTATTAATGATTTAAAGAAAGAATTTGATAAATACTTAAAGAATAATAAAACAGTTGTTTTATGTTTAAGTAATAAAAATGTTCTTGCTAAAGTATATAATGTTTTAGAAAATAAGAATTATGTTATTACAACTGAAAAAGATATTAAAGTTGGTAAAGTTAATTTAATTATTAAAAATATATCAAATGGCTTTATTTATAATGATTTAGTTGTTTTAAGTGAAAAAGAATTATTAAATAAAAAAGAAGATAGCAAAAAATATAAAACAAGCTTTACAATGGGTACTAAAATAAGGGACATTAATAAGCTTGAAATAGGAGATTATGTAGTTCATTATAAGTATGGGATTGGACGTTATAATGGGCTTAGAACACTTAAAAAAGGTGATTTAACTAAAGAATATTTGATGCTTGAATATGCTGGTACTGATAAACTATATATTCCCGTTGAAAAGATTGATTTAATTAAGAAGTATTCTAATAGTGATGCTTCAGCACCTAAGTTAAATAAACTTAATTCAGTTGAATGGCAGAAAACTAAAGCAAAAGCTGCAAAAAGAATTGAAGATATTGCAGGTTCATTACTTGAACTTTATGCAATTCGTGAATCAACTGAAGGTTTTGCTTTTGTTAAAGATGATGATACGCAGCTCGAATTTGAAAAAGAATTTGAGTATGCTGAAACACCTGATCAAATTAAAGTAATTAAAGAGATAAAAAAAGATATGGAACGTCCTGTTCCAATGGATCGTTTACTTTGTGGAGATGTTGGTTTTGGTAAAACTGAAGTTGCTTTCAGGGCAATGTTTAAAGCTGTTTTATCGGGTAAACAAGTAATATTCTTGTGCCCAACTACGATTCTTTCACAACAACATTATGATAATGCGAAAGAACGTTTTAAGTCATTCCCGGTTCGTGTTGCTTTACTAAATCGTTTTGTAACACCTGCTAAAGCTAAAGAAATTATTGAAGATACGAAAAACGGGAAGGTTGATATTTTAATTGGTACGCATCGTTTACTTAGTAATGACATTGTTTTTAAAGACTTGGGTTTACTTGTAATTGATGAAGAACAGAGATTTGGTGTTAAACATAAAGAAAAGATTAAAGAGTTAAAGAATAACATTGATGTTTTGACTTTATCAGCAACTCCAATTCCAAGAACTTTGCAGATGTCTTTATCAGGACTTCGAAATCTATCTTTGATTGAAACACCACCAACTAATAGATATCCAGTTCAGACTTATGTTTTGGCAGAAAATATTCAAATTATTAAGGATGCTGTTTATAAAGAACTTTCACGTGGTGGACAAGTGTATATTCTTTCAAATAGAGTTGAGGGAATGGAAGAAAAAGCCGCTTATTTAAGTAAAAACATTAAAGATGCAAGAATAGTCTGTGCTCATGGTCAGATGAATAAAAAAGAACTTGAAGATGTGATGAACGCATTTATCAATAAAGAGTATGATGTGTTACTTTGTACGACTATTATTGAAATTGGTATTGATATACCTAGTGTTAACACGATTATTATTCTTGATGCTGATAAGTTTGGTTTATCACAGTTATATCAAATTCGTGGTCGTGTTGGTCGTAGTAATAAAATAGCTTATTGTTATTTAATGTATGATCAAAGAAAGATTTTATCAGAGGTTGCTAATAAAAGACTTAAAGTTATTAAAGAATTTACAGAACTTGGTAGTGGTTTTGCCATTGCTATGCGTGACTTATCAATAAGAGGTGCAGGAGACATTCTTGGTAGTGAACAAGCTGGTTTTATTGATGCCATTGGTATTGAATATTTCTTAGAACTCTTAAATACTGAAGTTGAAAGATTAAAAGGTAATATTAAAGACGAAGAACCTGAAGAAAGTGAACAACCATTACTTGATGTTTCAACAGCTATTGATGATAAGATAGTTTCTGATGAAGAACTTAAGATTGAAATCCATAAGAAGATTAATACTATTGATTCACTTGATAAACTTTTGGACGTTAAAGAAGAAATTGAAGATCGTTTTGGTACTTGTGATGAAACTTTAGATGTTTACATGTATGAAGAGTGGTTTGAAAAATATGCAAGAAAACTTAAAATAAATGATGTTACTCAGACCAAAAATTCAATTATCATTGGATTACCTAAAGAAATGTATGCATCAATTGATGGTAAGAAATTATTCATGGATGTTAATAAGTTAGGTAATATGTATCGCTTTAGTGAACGTCATGGTAAGCTTTATATCACTTTAGATATAGTTCATCTAGAAAGACATTTTGTTTATTACTTAATTGATTTACTTGAAGTAATAGAAGGAAGTTTTAAAAAATAACTTTCTTTTTGCTTGACATAATTAATATAAAAAAATATTGCAAAGGCTTTTTTTTAAATTTATAATGTAATTGTATAGTAGGAGGAATAGAAAGTGAACGAGGAAAATCAAAATATAGGAGTGAATCAAGAAAATCAAAGTATTGTTAACGAACCCATTCAGAATAATCAAGTAAATAATTATGAACAAAAGCTAAATGATGAAAGTAATAAACCTAGTAAATCTAATAACGCATTGCTAATAATATTTATGATTATTTCTTTATTACTTGCTGGTTTTATTGTATATGACAAATGTCTTAAGAAAGAAGAAATAAAAGAACCAGTTCAAAATGTTGAGGAAAACAAAAATACTGAAGAAAAGAAAGAGACTGATCCTAAAGTTTATGTAGGAGCTTATGGTGCAGAGCAAGATAATGATTTTGAAAAGCTTTATTTAAGAGAAGATGGGTCTTTTAAATTTATAATTAGCAATATTATGGCTTGTAGTGATGCTAATGTTGGAACATATATGGTTGAGAATAATGTGGTTACATTAAAAGAAACAGTATATTATGGTTGTGATGCATGTTTTTATAAAAAAGATTTAAAAACTTATACATTAACTATAAAAGATAGTGAAACATTGGTAATTAATTATGATGGAAAAACTATAGAATTAAAGAAAAATGCAATTGAGCCAGAAGATAAAGATAGCCTTGCTTATTACGTTACAAATCCTATAGATGGTGAAACTCCAGAAGGTTGGGGAGACCCATGGGGTGATTGTACAAACAGATAAAAAAGATAGTATAAACTACCTTTTTTTGTTGATATTAAAAATGAGGTGTGCTTATGGATTTTAATATCAAAACAATTGATTCTTTAGGTAGAATAGTAATTCCATCTCAGATTAGAAAGAATCTTAATATAAATGAGGATACTTTACTTGGAATAAATGTAATAGATAGTAAAATAATATTATCTAAAATTGATGTGATTGAATCTAAAAATAATGAAGTTTTGATTAATATTTTAAAGGATTTACTTGATACTGATATTTTAGTAACTAATTTAAATAGAGTTGTTTCAGGAACTAAAAAAGAATTAATAGGAATGACTTTATCAGATAGATTTATCAGTATTGTAAACAAACGTCAAAAGAGTTTAATAAATGGTTTACAGATTAATGAAAATGATAAAAAAATCGAGAATTTATTAATTTATCCAATATTAAAAAATAGTGTTTTATATGGCTCTATAGTAATATATTTGAAAAATATAGATAATTTCAATAAAAACGAAATTATATTAGATCAGATTATTAAATTATATTTAGAAACGTATATTTAATATGTGAGGATAAATGCAAATAATATAGAGATACTTTTTGTAAAGTGTCTTTTTTCTATGAAATAATGATATAATTTTAATGATAAATATTATTAAAAAGGAGTAACTTATGAATCAGTCTGAAAAACGGAATAATACTTTAAAAATAGTATTGATAATTATAATTTGCTTGTTTTTGCTTATTCTAATTTTATTAACTTTAAATTTAAATCCTACTAAAGAAATAAATGGCATTGAAAACTATAATAAAAGTCACTATATAAAAGAATATGGAGGGGATTTAGATTCAAATTTATCAATATTTCCTGATAACAAGGATATTTTAATTGACCCAACATTCTCGTCTTCATTTAAAACCGGTTTATTTGATAGTGATGGTTATATTATTTTAAAAACAAAATATAGTGAAGAAGATTTTAATACTGAAATTGAAAGACTTAGTAAGTTAGAGATGACTATAAAGGCAAATTGTTATTCTAATGCTAAAAGTTACACAAATTATGTAAAATATGATGAAAATACTTATAATTATCCGTCTTACATCACGATTGATGGTTTCGGTTATACATATGAATATGCTTTAATTAATAAAGATGATTTAGAAATAGTTTATGTTTATCTATCTTATCCTGATGTTAAAAACTCTAAATATGTTGAATATTTAAAAAAAGATAAATCAGAGTATTCAAAAGTAGAAGTGTTAACTTTATATTCAATGTATAATCATACATTTGATAACGGCTCGTCATTTGTGGAATTCAATGATTGTAAAAAATAAATTCAGATGTTATATTGTTTTAATTAGCAACATTTGTTAAAATAATATCGTATTAATAAGATTGCTCACATGTTAATACATCAAAATTAGGTCGATAACTTATGTTTGTTTAAGAGCAAGAACAAATATAAATGATGCGGGTATACCTTTAAGGGGTATACTCTTTTTTTATTATTCAAAAAGGGGGAATGAGAAATGAATAACAAAAATCTAGCAAAACAAATTATGGTTAAAAATCAAAAAATCGACATTTTAGTAGTCAATAATAAGGAGTATATTTCGCTTACTGATTTGGCAAGATATGCTGATAATGAAGAACCAAGGCTTCCAATTAGAGATTGGATGAGAAATAAAGATGTTATTTTATACTTGGGTTTATGGGAATAATTAAATAATTTGAATTTTAAACGGGGCGAATTTGATACGTTTAAAAATTTAGCATACATAGAAAGCAAGAATAATCAATCAAAATAAATAACTCTACTAACACTGTGGATACAGATAAGATTATTTATACTATAATGATTATTAGGTGATAACATGGATCAAGAAAAAATTGGTAAATTTATTGCAAATCTGAGAAAAGAAAAACATTTAACTCAAGCCGAACTTGCTAATAAGTTAGGTATAACTGATCGAGCTATTTCTCATTGGGAAAACGGAAGGAGTATGCCTGATGTTTCAATATTTGAAAAACTATGTGAAATTCTAGGTATATCTGTTAATGAACTAATCAGTGGGGAAAAGATAAGCAAAGAAAAACTAGTTACAAAAAGCGATGAAAATATTATTAATACTTTAAATGAAAGTAAAAAACATAAAAATAAATTTAAATTAATAATAAGTATATTAATAATTGGAATCATAGCATTAGTTCTTATATTGATTTTAACTAAAAAAAATGAATATCCTCATATAGACTTGTTTAACTTTGACGTTCAACTTTCTGATTTTAATAAACTTAGAAAAATTGTAACTATAGATAAAAAAGATATCTATTATTATGGAGTTGATCAAACTTTTTTCTGTGATAAAAACGAAAAATGTTACCAATTAAAAGAAGCTTTATCGCATAATCAAATATTTCTTATGGAATTTAAACATTATTTAGAAAAACAAGCTGAATATAATAATTATCAAGTAATGCGTTTATATGATGGTGGAACAAGTGTTTTTAAAAAAGCAGGAATTATAATAATGTATTGTAATACACTTGCTGGGAATAAAGATATTTATATTGGCAACGAAGATATGATTGATGATTTAAAAGGTGAATATTGTGGGCATACCAAAAATAAAGATGAAAGCTATATTAGGACATATAAAATAATGGATTCAAGCATATATAATGGAGAATTTAATAAGGTAACATTAAAACAAAATAATGGTTTAACAGGTAAGGTTTTAATCAATAATGCTTTTGTATTAATACCTGGGCATACTTATGAGTTTACTTTTTACACATTTGATAAAATTAATGATACTATTGAAAATCTTTTTAAGAATTCAACAATTATTAAGATAGTAGAAACTGATAAGAAATCAGCAGATCAAATTAATGAAGAAATTATTATTAATAATGAAGAAATCAATAGTGTTGAGTTAAATGAACTTGAAAATGTAAAAATGTATATTGTTGATGGAACTTTAACAAAAACAAGTGCTAAAATTCGAATAACTGATTATAGTCATAAGTATAGTTATGGTGCTGATTACTATATTGAGAAAAAGAATAATAACGAATGGAAAAAATTAGAATTAAATGATAAAATGATTGTTAATTCAATCGCATATGGCTCAGATATTAATGGTATATTAGAGTTTAACATTAATTGGAAAAGACATTATGGAGAATTATCTAAAGGTAGATATCGAATTGTAAAAACAGCTTTTACTCAAAATGATCCTTGTACTAAAAAATATTGTAAAGAATATTTCATTTCGGTTGAATTTGATATAAATTAAAGCAATCACTTTTACTAAAAATCATGCTATAATGTATTTAGTAGGATGTGATATCTTGGAAAAATATGTAAAAGTAGTTGATGGATTAAAATTAAATGCTAGTGGATTTGAATATAAAATAGATGAGGTAAATATTGCTGATAATTGGAATCCAAACACACTGGAACCTGATAAAATGGGTGGTTTTAATTTTGGAACCGAAGATAAAATTTTAAGATGGTTGCACCGAGGAGACACATTATATGATGTAATAATTCCTAGTGATGCTACTGTAATAATGTGTGATGAAGAAAAAGGTATATATAGAACTAATAAAATTATTATTACGAATCCAAGATTAATAACTGATGAACTAGTTTTAGAATTATATAATAAAACAACTTTATCCGATAAAATAATGGCTCAAGTTCTTGTAACTTTACTTTGGAAAGAAAGAATGGATATTGTAAAATATATCATTAAAGATAGAGTAAATTTAAGTAATGTACACGAATTTATAACAGAGTATGAAAATTACATTGGAAGAGGTAGTTTTTCTTATGAAATATTACATCCAACAAGTAAAGAAATATATGACATTTTAAAAGAGATTGAGAATCCATTAGACATATCTTTATATATTGATAAAGAACCATATATTAAAGAGATTACTGATGATAAAATAATTAATTTAACTGGCCAAACTGGATCTGGTAAAACAACATATGCCAAAGAGCACTTTAATAGTAATGAATACCTTATAGTAGATACTGATGAAATTTTTTCAGAAAATAGATTTAAAAAAACAGAAGGAATTAATAAAGAGTTAGGTAGATATTTTAGAAAGAAATCTAAAGTATTGCCTAATTGTGGGTATGATTTTGATTTAATTTACAAAGAAATCATAAATTATGCTAAAAAATATAATAAAATAATTGTAATTGATTGCGCCCAATTTCACTCTATTAAAGATATTGGAAATTTAAAAGGCAAACTAATAGTTTTAAGAACTTGCATTGATAATTGCTATGAAAGGACAGTTGAAAGATATAAAAAATTAAATCCTAAGTATACTGAAAAAGAATTAGAAGAGTATAAAGAAAAAAAGAAAGCAGTTTATAAATGGTATAAATATACTAATAATTTTATTGAAAACATTGATATATTTGTAGATAATAGAAATAAACATCTTGCTAATTTAAGAAAACGACTAGTTAATAAAGATTTCTCATTATTCACGAATAATTGTCTAGCAGGATTTATTTACCATGATTTAGGATTGAGATTCTTGAGTCCAACAATCAATATAAGAATTAAGCCTAGAGAATTTATTGAATTTATGAGTGATTTAAAATATTATTTAAAACAAGAATTGGTTCTTGATAAGAATAATGATAAAGATTTTCCTGTTGGAATTTTAAAAGGTGATGAAAATCATGATTCAATTACTATAAATTTTGAGCATTATTCTAATTTTACAGAGGCTAAGGAAAAATGGAAAAAAAGAATTGAGCGAATCAATTATGACAATATCTTTGTGATGATGGAATTTTATGATGGTATTCATAATGAGGAATTAATTGAGTTGTTTAAAAAAATTCCATATGACAATAAATTGATATTAACACATAAACATCATAAAGAAAGATATACAAAAGTTATTAGATGTTTTGATGATACACTTGATTTAAATGAAATTGGTGGTAAGATATTTAGGTATAATGGTTTATCTGGGAAAAGATACTATGATGATTTTGATTATGTTGAATTTTTTAATCAGAACCAAAAAAAATAAAATGGACGAGAGGTTTTAGTATGAATTTTAAAAGGATGAGAGAATACACCCATGAAGAGTTTGTACAATTAATACAAAGCTTGGATGAAAAACAATTATTAGAATTGAGTGCTAAATATGGTGGATATCCAGTTTTATTTAGAATGGCTCTAGATTCTAGAATTTGTCATATACCATTTATTCAAACTGGATCCTCAATTATTATCAGAAATGAAAATGGCGAAATATTATTGCAAGAAAGAACAGATAGAGATCAATGGGGATTACCTGGTGGATGTCAGGAATTGGGTGAAGACTTGAGATTTACAGCTGTAAGAGAGGCTTATGAAGAAACTGGAATTTTACTTAATCCTGAAAGATTAGAATTAATTGATACTTTGTCTGGCGAAGCTAGAAAAAATAGTTATCCTAATGGAGACATTGTTTACAACAATTCATCTCTTTACTTGGCTGATGTTACTATGCTAGATGTTTCTAATTTAAAAGGTGATTCTGAAACAAAAAGATTGAAATTTTTTAATCCTGAAGAATTGCCAGAAAATTTAATGGACAGAGATTTAATTGAGGCATATTTAAAGTATTTAGGGAAAAGACATTTGAGATAAAAAAGTAGGGAACACCTACTTTTTTAAATAGATGTTATAATAGAGTTGGTGAATTATATGAATAGTGAATTATATGACATGATTTTTAAAAGAAAGTCTTTTCACTTGTTTAGAAATATTGGAAATGAACATATAACTGAAGAAGAATTGGAAGAGATTAAAAATGAATTTACTAAAATTAAAGCTTTAGTGCCAGATATTAACGTTAAAATGAAAATTGTCAAAGAAGGAGCAAGATGCTTAAGGGGGCAAGAGTATTGCATTCTCCTTTACTCTGAAAAGAAAGACAATTATTTAGAAAATATTGGGTACATAGGAGAACAATTAGACTTATATCTTGTTTCTAAAAATATTGGGACACTTTGGTTTGGAATTGGAACTGTAAAAGAAAAGATATTAGATGGGTTAGATTTTATCATAATGATAGCCATAGCTAAAGTTGATTCTATAGATAAATTTAGAAAAGACATGTATAAGAGTAAGCGAAAAGAAGTTAAAGAGATATGGAATGGGAATTCTTATTTAGATATAGCTAATATCGTTAGATTTGCACCTAGTGCATGTAATATACAACCTTGGTTAGTTGATGTAACTGAGAATGAAATAAATGTTTATAGATATCGTAAAGAAGGAAAAAGAGGAATAATGCCCAAAGATAAAGTTATTTATTATAATCAAATAGATATTGGGATATTTTTGTGTTTTCTTGAACTTTGCTTATGCAAAAATAATGTTAAATATGAAAGAAATTTATTTGTAGAAGAAAATTTAAATGCTGAAAAAAATCTAATTGCAAAATATGCTATTAAGTAGGTGAAATATGATTTATATTGTAAGACATGGTGAAACAAATTGGAATCTTGAAGGAAGATATCAAGGAAGTATTGATGTTGAATTAAATGAAAAAGGTAGAAATCAGGCATTAGAGATAAAAGCAAAATTGAAAGATGTATCTTTTGATGAAGTAATATCAAGTCCTCTAAAAAGAGCTTTTGAAACAGCAGAGATAATATCTGGCAGTAAAGATATTTTAACAGATACTAGATTGATTGAGAGAAAAGGTGGAGAATTGGAAGGAAAACTAGTTGCTGAAGTTTTTAAAATGGTTAAATTCAATGATCCAGAAGAAAATAGATATAAAATAGAAAATATGAGGGATTTTCAAAACAGGGTATTTGATTTTTGTAAATATTTAGAGGAGATAAGTGTCAATAAAAATATCTTAGTTGTTACACATGCTGGGGTGTGCATATATATGCGCTGCTATTTTGAGAATGGTCTTGTTGATGAAGCATACAAGCAATATCGCTTAAATAATTGTGAGTTTGTTAAGTATGAAAGTAAAGCAAAAAAAATATAGTTATGCAGTAATAATTTTGATATAAGGGAGAATAAAAACGGGTGGGGAATCCGTTTTTTATTGGAAACGGTATATTTTGCAAAAAAATTACTATTACAGTGGAAATATCAAACTAATAATAAAAATAGTAAATTTTATATAATAAAAAATAATGCAATCAAAATGTAAAGTATACTTTAAAGTTTATTGAAATTAGTTTTTCAAATTTATTTTTTTGTTATAATAAAATTGGTGATATATATGAATTATAAGAAAATAGTAGTAGCTGGGGGCGGAATTTTAGGTAGTCAAATTGCATTTCAAAGTGCATATTGTGGCTATGATGTAACAATCTTAATCAGAAAAGAAGATTCAATTAAAGATGTAGAAAATAAACTAAAAAATTTGCATTCAACTTATGTTGATACAATTAAAATCATGAATACTAGAAAAGGTAGAACAGCCGAATTTTGGGCTCGTGGAATATCTAGCAAACGTAAATTCAAGAAAAAGAGATGCTTAGAACAAGCAGATGCAGCTTTGAAAAATATTAAGATCTCAAATGAACAAGAAAAAGCTTTGCATGATGCTGATTTATTGATTGAATCGATTACTGAAATTTTTGATGTTAAAAAAGCATTTTATCAAGAAATTTCCGAGATATTACCTGAAAAGACTGTTATTGTAACTAATTCTTCGACACTACTACCATCAAAACTAGCTAAGTATACAGGCAGACCGGAAAGATACTTATCTTTACATTTTGCTAATTTGATTTGGAAAAATAATATTGCAGAAGTAATGAAACATGAAGATACAGATAACAAATACTTTGCTGAATTAATGGAATTTGCAGCTTCAATTAATATGATTCCCCTTGCTGCTAGAGGTGAAAAATCAGGATATCTATTAAATTCCATGTTAGTTCCATTCCTTCTTTCAGCTATGGATTTACTTGCAAACGGAATATCTGATCCTGAAACAATTGATAAAGCATGGGTATATGGGACAGGAGCTCCAAACGGACCTTTCCAAATTATCGATGTTGTTGGTTTAGAAACAGCGCGAAATATTGTATTACAATATCAAAAAGTGCCAGATTTATTTGATCCGCTTCTAAAGAAAATGATGCTTCCATACAATTATGATGGAATGCTTCGAATTCTTAATGAATATATTGACGCTGGTAAAAAAGGTAAAGCTGCAGGCGAAGGGTTTTATAAATATGAGGAATAAAAAACTCTCACAGAGAGTTTTTTATTTGTGTTATAATTATTATAGGAGTTGATTAAATGGCAACACGAAAAGAATATAGAGATTTTATACTAGAGCAAGTATCATTATTAGATGATATTACTTGTAAATCAATGATGGGGGAGTATTTACTTTACTACGATGGACTATTGTTTGGAGGAATTTATGATGATAGATTTCTTGTAAAAATAGTTAAAAAAAACAAAAAATATAATATGTCTGAAACAATACCTTATGAACATGCAAAGCCTATGTATTTAGTAGATGATGTTGACAATAAGGAAAAAATAAGAGATATTATATTAGATACATGCGAAGGATTAAAAAATAAATAGTTTAGAAGGAGAGACATTATGAATAAATTAGCAATTTTTTTTCGTGAATCTATAGTTGCAAGATTTTTAATCCCAGCTGGGATTGCATTCCTAGCTTTTGGAATAGTTTCATTTATAATTAACAATAAAAATCGTAACTATATCGAAGTAGAAGGAACTGTATCTAAGACAGAATTAGCAACTGAGGCCTATACTGATACAGATGGGAATTATGTAGATGCAACTTATAAAGTATATGTAAAATATACTGTTGATGGTAAAGAATATGATAATGAGTTAGGTGAATTATCTGGGTATAAAGAAGGAGAAAAAATTAAAATATACTATAATCCAGAAGATCCAAATCAAATAACTCAAACAATAAGTTTGGTTTTTCCAATCATTATGATGATTGGTGGTATTGTTGCAACAACAGCAGGAATAATTAGTGGAATTAATGCAATAAAAAAATATAAAAAAATGAAGAAACAAGAAGAAGGATGGAAAAAAGATGAATAAGAAATACTTATTAAAACCAACACTTGGAACAATTAAACAAGGATTTTCTTTAGAAGATGAAAATGGTTTAATTGTGTATGAAGCAAAAATGACAAAATTTAAATTGTTTGGTGCTTCTCCGTTTGAATTTAAAAATAACACTAATGGTAATAAAGAAGAACATAAAGTTGGAAAAACAGTTACAGTTGAACAAGGCGGAAATGACTTGATAAGTTTTATGTCTAAGCGATCATATTTTAAATATGATGATATAAAAATATGGGATTATCTTCATGATAAAGGAATTAGAATTGACTCTAAACCATCTAGTGATAAAATTGGCATGACATATGATATTTCTTTTGAAGGAAAACCATTCGCGACAATTTCATCATCTTCGCCAAAAGGCAAATCATTAATTACAACAGATTTATATTACGATGTATCTTGTGAAGAAAAAAACTTGGATTTGGTTTTTTTGGTAGCTTTCTCAATTGCCAAAACAGAGCAAACATTTTATGATTAATAATAAAACTCAGAAAAATCTGAGTTTTTATGTGATATAATTATTCTAGGTGTTTATATGATAATATTAGTAGAAAGTATTATTTTATGCTTAGTATTCACTATAATGGTTTATATAATGTCTAGAGATCCAATTAAAACATTATATAATTATCCTCCTAAAATTCAGAAAAAAGTTAAATCTTTAAGCGAATACAAAGATAAAATTCCAACAAACGAAAACAAAATAGTAGCTAAAATAGCTGCATCAATTATATTTTTAATAATAATCTGCTTTATTCTAAGATATATAAACGGATATACAACTTTTTTAGAAAGTTTTGGTTATGGATTTTTACTATGGACTATAGTTAATTTATGGGATGTTATTGTTTTAGATATTATCTGGTTTTGTCATGATAAACATTTTATTTTTAAGGGAACTGAAGACATGACAGATGAATATCATAATTACTGGTTTTATATTAAAGGATTTTTTATAGGAGAAATGTTGGCTGTTGTAATTTGTTCCTTAGCAGCTTTAATGATTCATTTTGTTTTATGAGACAGGAGAAATATTGTAGAAAAGATCATCTTATGAAATAAAAAGAAAATAGGATTTATTAATAAAATCAATTCTTGATGAATTGATTTTTTTTTACTTAGCTATGATATAATATATTTGGTGTTTTAAATATGAAAAATAGAGATATAACTAACAATATTGAAAACTATGTTAATTCTTTTTTTACAGGAGTTCATTATTCTATTGAAACAGAAGAAATTAAAGAGAAAATAATCAAAAAATTAAATGAAGAATATAGTGAAGAACTTAAAGATAATCCAAGGTATGCATTTAGAAATATAGTTGAAAGATATTCTTCATTAGAAGATTTGGTTGAATGTGTAGATGTTAATAAGAAAAGTATTGATAAGTGGTTCAACAAAGAAATAACAATGACTTATGAAGAATTCGAAAGGAAATTTAAGCGGACAAGAAAAAATCTATATATTATTTCAATTTTGACAATAGTAGCAATTATGTATCTAATAACTGCCTTTTTATACAATAATGCTTTTATATATTTAGTCATTTTTGCTGCAATATTTGTAGTTATTGATATTATATTTGTTATAAAACATAAAAAAGAAAGCCCTAAAGAACTATTATCTGTTGATTCACAACAAAAAATAGAAGATTTATTTGATAGATATGTGAAAAAAAGTTTGGTTTGTTTCTTTATTTTCATTATTGCATTATTTGGCATTTTTTTTAATCTAATAAGTGTTAGTATAAATTCCAGAGAATTTGAATTAATTACGGAGGTAACTAAAAATTTATATTTAGTTGAAATAATAGCATTCTTCTATTTAAAGAATGTTTTAATACTTAGATGGTTAAATAAAAAAATTGAGTTTGAGAATTATCCAATTTATAAAAAATCAATTAAAAAAATGTTTTTATTTTCAATTATATATTTTATTGCATCTTTAGGTATTTATTATGGTTTTGAGAAAGTATTCGTATTCAATCCACTTTTACCAATTTTAATAATTTATCTAATATATGCAGCAATATGTTATTTTATAAAATCAAAGAAATTTACATATAACAAAAGAGGAATAAATAAACTTGTTTTAGTACCGCTTTTAATTGGAGTAATAATATTTGGTTTATATGAATTATTATCAAGGGATATATGGTTAACACAACCTTTGATTAATTCAATACCCTATATATATACTGGAAATAGTAATATTTCATATGATGAAAAAACAGGTATTTATACAATAACTTCATTAAAAAAAGACTTCAAGATATTACAATTAACTGATATTCATCTAGGTGGTGGAGTAATATCATATGATAAAGACAAAAAGGCATTAGAAGCTGTCTACAAGTTGATAGATTATGCCAAACCAGATTTAGTTATTGTAACGGGAGATTTAACATATCCACTTGGTCTTTCATCTTTTAGTTTTAATAACACTGCTCCAGTTGCTCAATTTGCAGCTTTTATGCGAAATACTGGTGTTCCTTGGGCATTTACATATGGTAATCATGATACCGAAAGTATGGCTGTAGGAAATAAAGAAGATCTGAACGAATTATATAAATCTTTATCTTGGAAAACGAGTAGAAATTTGCTTTATCCGTATGTTCAGCCGAAGAAAAACGGTAAACAAATCATGGGAAGGAATAATCAATTAATTGAGATTAGAAATAGTGATGGAACTTTAAATCAAGCATTATTTTTGATTGATTCCAATGCCTACGTTGGAAAGGGTTTTTCAAAATATGATTACATTCGTGATGAACAAGTTGAATGGTACAAAAAAGAGATTTTAAGATTAAACAAAGAAGAAGGTAAAACTATTTCTTCTCTTGGATTTTTTCACATTCCCTTAAAAGAATATAAAACAGCTTATGACTTATATATTAATGGTAGTAATGAAGTTAAATACTTCTTTGGTTCAAATGATGAAAAATCAGAAAAAAAAGTAAGTGCTAGTGAATATCCAAGTAGTTTATTTAATGTTGCTAGAGAATTAGGCTCTACTAAAGGATTCTTTTGTGGGCATGATCATTATAACAACATGTCATTAGAATATAAAGGAATTAGATTGACATATGGGATGAGTATTGATTATTTGGTTGAACCAGGAATTGCAAGAGATACAAATCAAAGGGGAGCGACTTTAATTGTATCTCATAAAGATAGCTCGATTGATGTTAAGCAAATACCATTAAATTCAATAGAAAAATAAGAGAATACATGAAAAGAATAAAAAGATTAGCAGTTTATGAAGCTCATGAGAAAGAAACAGGAGTAACTATTTACTTTGTTAATGAGAATTATGACGAAGGTTCAATCATTTGGCAGACTCATGTACCAATATTTGAAAAAGACACTCCAGAGTCTATTTTTGAAAGAGTTCAGATAATGGAAAAAGCTCAATTATTATGGGCTTTAAAGGCTTTTAGTGAAGGAAAAATTGAGAAAAAAAGCTAATTTTGTTTGCAACTATTGAATATATAGTATATAATAAAGCCTACTTATGATTAAACAGGTGAGTTTTTATGAAAAGAAAATATTTTAATGTAAATGAATTTAATTATGCAATGAAGTATTTAGAGACTGATCCTTACCTTGCGAAAGAGCGCCTTGACAAATATTTGGTTAAATATCCAAAAGATTATTATGCTAGAGTATATTATGTGATAACATTAACTAGAATTTGTGCTTTTGAAGAAGCTGAAAGAGAGTATAATAGAATTGCTACCGAGATAAAAACAGACTCATACTATATGCACAATAGTAATAGGACTAGTGGATTTGAGTTTAACATGGTTTTGGCACGAATAAAAATACTTAGTGCTGCTGAAAGATACCAGGAACTATATGATCTCCTTTTTGATAATTATGATATCTTAGAAAATGTTGAGCGAAATTATATTTCCTACTATTGTAAAATAAAATTGGGTATTATGGAACCTGATTGTCATTCAACTCAATATCGTTTTAATCAGTGTATTTGTTATAGTGAAGAAGCTTTTCTGGATCATATGAAGAAACATTTTTCGGGAGTTGTTACAGAAATAGGTGCTCCTAATCAATCTGTTTTTAGAGTTGATTTTCCATTTGAAAAGGTTTTGGAAGAAATTAAGAAGAATATTCCATCAGATAAAAGACTATTTGAAGGATATTTTAATGATACTTATTATTTTAGATATGATAATTGTGGAACTGTTAATAATAGTTTAACTAATTATTTTGCAGTTGTCTGTTTTCATAATACTTCTGATATACTCACTATGTATCCAACGAATAATTGCGAGTTTTTACCTAAAGTTGATTTAAATTATATGATAGAACAAGATGAAGAATCTAAAGTAAAAACATTAAGTAGAATTGAAAAGTTTAATTTAAGATATAAACGTTAAAAGAGCATTAGCTCTTTTTTTCGTGTTATAATTAATCTGGATGATTATATGATTATAAGAGATGCAACATTAGCTGACATTCCTGAAGTAGCTAAATTACATGTTGAAAGTTGGAATAAAACATATAAAGGAATAATTGCCCAAACTCATCTTGGCAATATGAAGAATATAGTCATGGAGTATATGAACAAGCTCCAGATTTTAATGAAAAAGTTTTAAAATTTTAAAAAAAATAAGCACTTGATTTTAATAAAAAGATAATATATAATAGGCTTATCAAAAGCGAAGAAGGAAAGAAAGATTGTAATCCTCTAGATAGAGAGCTTGATTAGGTGAAAGCAAGCAGAGGCTAGTGTAATCCCGAATGATTCTGGAGTTGATTAGTTGATATTTAGACTAATCCGTAGGAGTACGTTAAATCTTTAAGGTAGTTTTATACTATAAATTAAGGTGGTACCACGAGCAAATCGTCCTTTTCTGGATGACTTGCTTTTTTTATAAAAAGGAGGAATTTTTATGGACAAAAAATTTTATATTACAACACCAATTTACTATCCATCTGGCACCTTTCATATTGGACACTGTTATACTACTGTAATTGCGGACGCAATTGCCCGCTATAAACGTTCAAAAGGTTATGATGTTTATTTCTTAACAGGTACTGATGAACATGGAATTAAAATTCAAAAAAAGGCTGAAGAAAAAGGAGTTACTCCGAAAGAATATGTGGATGCAATAGTTGCAGATACTAAGGAACTATGGGAAGCACTAGGCATTACTTATGATAAATTTATTCGTACAACAGATGACTATCATGTGAAGACAGTTCAAAAAATATTTAAGAAACTTTATGATCAAGGTGATATTTATAAAGGAGAATATAAAGGAAAATATTGTACTCCTTGTGAATCATTTTGGACTGATAGTCAACTTGTAGATGGCAAATGTCCAGATTGTGGACGTGAAGTATATGAAGTAACTGAAGAAGCTTATTTCTTTAAATTATCTAAATATCAAAAACGATTAGAAGAATATCTAGAGACTCATCCTGAATTTATTGAACCAGCATCAAGAAAGAATGAAATGATTAACAATTTCATTAAGCCAGGATTGGAAGATTTATGCGTTTCAAGAACTTCATTCAATTGGGGTGTTCCTGTAACATTTGATGATAAACACGTTGTTTATGTATGGATAGATGCATTGAGTAACTATATTTCAGCATTAGGATATTTATCAAATGATGATACATTATTCAAAAAATTCTGGCCAGCAGATTTACACATAGTTGGTAAAGAAATAGTTAGATTTCATACAATTATATGGCCAATTATGTTAATGGCTTTGGATTTGCCACTTCCTAAAAAAGTATTTGGTCATGGTTGGTTAGTAATTGATGGTGGAAAAATTTCTAAGAGCAATGGAAACTATCGTGATCCAAGAGAATATATTAATGAATATTCAGTAGATGCGGTACGTTATTTCTTGCTTCGTGAAGTTCCTTTTGGAAGTGATGGTAATTTTACAGAAGAAGCTTTAATTGCTCGAACTAATGGGGATTTAGCTAATGTCCTAGGTAATTTAGTTAATAGAACAATCGGAATGTGTAAAAAGTATTTTGATAGTATTGTACCAAATCAAAATGAATTAAATAGTCTTGATCAGACATTAATAGATTATACTTTGGAGTTACCAAATTTGATTGATCAAAACATTGATAAACTTGATATTCCAGCAGCTTTAGAATCAATTATTGAATTGTTTAGAAAATGCAATAAATACATAGATGAAACAATGCCATGGGTACTTGCTAAGGAAGAAGATAAAACGCGTCTAGAAACGGTTATTTATAATCTTCTTGCATGTATTAAACATGGAGCGGTAGCATTGAAGCCTTTCTTACCAACAACTGCAGAAAGCATTTTTGAACAATTAAATATAACAGATGAGAATGTCAGTGAATTCGCGACAATCGAGTCTGGTAAAACATTAAACGAAGCTAAACCACTATTTATGAGAATTGATAAAACGTTGTAAATTGTTGTAAAATGGCGACTTTATTTAATTGATATCAAATAATTCATATGCTACAATTAGTTAGGAAGCTGAGGAAAATAACATGGTTACTAATAAAAATAAGGAAGTAGTATCTACGGTATTATTTTTGGTAGTGTTTGCTTTTTTGGTTTTAGGTAGTGTGCTCACTGACTATAAAAATATTGATATCATTTATTTATTAGTATTACTATTTTTTATAGTAAGATATTTATTATGTTGTAGAAAGTAAATAGTTATACTTAGGTATAACTATTTTTTGAGGTTTTTTCATATGATTATAGATACTCATGCTCATATAAACAAATTAGAATACGATAATTTGGATGAAATAATTTTAAAATTAAAAGAATATATTATTATTAATAATGGTATTAACGAAGAAACTAATAAGCTTGTTTTAGAAATGGCTAACAAATATTCTAATTTCTATGCAGCTGTTGGTTATCACCCAGAAAATGTAGATGAAATAAAAGACATCAATTTGAAAATTCTAGAAAGTTATTTAAATAATCCTAAAGTACTTGCCATAGGAGAGATAGGTTTAGATTATCATTATTGCAGTGACAATAAAGAAAAACAAAAGGAAATGTTTATTAAACAATTAGAATTGGCTGAGAAATATGATAAGCCTGTAATAGTTCATTCTAGAGATGCTATCGAAGATACTTTTAATATTTTAAGCAAGTATAAAGTAAAAGCTGATATTCATTGTTTTTCTTCTAGTTTAGAAATGGCAGAGAGATTTATAAAAATTGGAAGTTCAATTGGAATTGGTGGGACACTTACTTTTAAGAACAACAAAAAAACAGTTGAGGTTGTAAAAAATATAAATTTGAGTAAAATATTACTTGAAACAGATAGTCCTTATTTATCACCAGAACCATTAAGAGGAACTAAAAATGACTCTACTAATTTAATATATGTAGTAGATGCTATCGCGAAAATAAAAGGACTAGATAAGGAGTTTGTTTTAAAAAGACTAAATCAAAATGCAATAGAATTTTTTGATTTAAAAGGAGTCAAATAATGATATTTAATAAAATAAGAATAATTATAATTGGTTTATCAAATATCTTTAATTTTAATTCGGCACCAGTTGAAGAAGTAAAGGTCGTTGAATATGAAACAGAGTATGTTTATGCTGAAAAGTACTCTGAAGGTGAAGAATTAATAATTAAAGAGGGAGAATATGGATATTCGCATATTGTTGATGGCAAAGAAGTTATGTATAAAGAACCAGTGAATCAGATAATCCAAGTTGGAACACACAAAAATACAGATTACAAAGGAACATTAACTGGTTACGGGGCAGATTGCAAAGGATGTACAGGAGTTGTTGCTTGTAAAACAAAAAATAAGAAGACATGGAATTTGTATGATGATGGATTAGTATATAAAGATGATGATTATGGTGATGTGCATATTCTTGCAGCTGATAAGACACTTTTTCCTTGTGGAACAATAATTGAGATAAACAATTCAGATTATGACAATCTCTTGGCGGTTGTTTTAGACACTGGATATACGATGCGTAAGGCTTGGAGACAGAATAAATATGTGTATATAGATCTTGCTTTTGAAAGCGAAAGAGGTCTAAATGCAATCACGAATAAATCGACAAAATATCATGTAAAAAGGTGGGGTTGGTAAACCTCATTTTTTAAAAAATTCTTGATTAAAAACGAATATTATAGTAAGATTATAATTGAAGAATAAGAGGGATTTCTATGAATCGTGATTCTCGTATAGTTGAAATTGAAATAGAAAAAATTGTTCCTAATAGGTTTCAACCAAGGAAAATTTTTAATGATGACATATCTGAACTTGCCGAGTCAATTCGTGCACATGGTGTACTTCAACCAATAACGGTAAGACCATTAGGCGAAAAGTTTGAGATAGTCATGGGTGAAAGAAGATATCGTGCTTGTGAAAAACTTGGAATGCACAAAATTCCTTGTATGATAGTTGAGATGAATGATCGTGAAGCCATGGAAGTCGCTTTAATTGAGAATTTACAACGTCAAGATTTGAGCCCGATTGAAGAAGCTTTATCCTATAAAAGAATTTTAGAAGCTGGGTATATAACTCAAGAACAATTGGCCCAAAAACTTGGTAAAAACCAATCAACTATTGCCAACAAATTGAGGCTTTTATCATTAGATAAAGAGGTTCAAGCAGCTTTGCTTAAAAATGAAATTTCAGAACGTCATGCAAGAGCGATGCTTAGAATAACAGATAAAGACATTCAAAAAAAATTATTAAAAAGAATAATCGAAGAAAAAATGACAGTTAAGAAAACTGAAGACGAAATAAAGAAGGTGGAAAAGGGGATGTATGAAAGTAGGAATAATGCGCAGTCAATTGAAATAATTGACTTTGACGATAATCCTTTTAAAGATCCTATTCCTGAAGTACAACAAGTTGCTCAAGAAGAAATCATGGATACTGAGGAAATTCAAGATGAAGTTGCTTCAGAAGAAACAATTTATTCGGAACCAACTGATGATTTTGTTGATCCAACACCGGAAGATGATTTTAATTATCAAACTAACAAACCAGTTTTGAACATTCCAAAAAGCAAAAGTACTATTCCTTCTGCTGGGATTATAGATGACTTCAGAGAAAGTAATAATCAAAATGAAATAACATCAAACCATAGTTTTGATACTAATTTCGAAGAAGAACCTGAGGAAGTTTCTCTCAATGAAGTTAAACCAGATGAAATACAAGTTGAAGAAAAAGAACCTGAGAAAGAAGAATCTTTTGATGAAATGATTAAACAGGTACCTAATGGTGCAAATGATTTTGAAAAAGTAAAAGCTGTGATTGAAAAGTGCCAGAACGAATTAAAAGCACTTGGATATAATGTTTCATATGAAAAATTTGATTTTGAGACAATATATCAAATAATATTTAAGATAAACAAAAATTAATCTACGAAAGTAGATTTTTGTTTACAAAAATCAATTGTTTATTAAATATTATTATGCTATACTTTACTAGTAAAAAATATGGGGTGAATTATGATAATAAACTTATTACTAATTGTTTTGGGTTTTGTTTTACTTATTAAAGGTGCAGATTTTTTAGTTGATGGTGCTAGCAACATTGCCAAAAAACTAGGTATTCCTGCAATTGTAATTGGATTAACTATAGTTTCTATTGGAACTTCAATGCCAGAATTATTTGTAAGTATTACTTCTGCATTAGAAGGTTATCCAGATATGTCAATAGGAAATGTTGTTGGTAGTAATATAGCTAACTTGCTATTGATACTTGGATTAACTGCAGTTGTAAGGCCAATTCCTTTTAAAAAAGCGACAATTAAGTACGAGATTCCAATCTGCTTAGGGGTTACAATATTACTTTTTGCTTTAGCTAATACTGGGAACACCATAACAAGACTAGAGGCAACAATTTTACTTGTAACTTTTGTTATGTTCATTATTTATACAATTTTATTAGCTAAAAAAAGTAAAGGAAGTAACAAAAAAGAGAAAAGCAAAACCACTGCTATTACTGACATTGTATTTATTATTCTTGGAATAATTGGTTTAAAATTTGGTGGAGATTTAACTGTAGATAATGCGGTCGAATTTGCTACTATACTTGGATTAAGTGAGAAAATAATAAGTGTTACAATATTAGCTGTTGGAACAAGCTTACCAGAACTCGTTACAAGTGTATCTGCTGCTAAAAAAGGTGAAACAGATCTGGCTATTGGAAATATAATTGGCTCAAACATATTCAACTTTCTACTTATTGTTGGAGTTTCTGCCGCCATAAAGCCAATATCATATAATGTAAGCTATAACAGAGATATGGCTGTTGTATTTGCTTCGGTTGTTTTACTACTAATATTTTCATATACAAAACCAAAGGGAAAAATGAGTCGTGGAAATGGTGTCATTTATTTTCTTGGATATTTGTTATATTTATTAATATTATTTGTGCTATAAAGACATCATAATTGATGTTTTTTTATTGCCTTTATGATATAATAACTAGCCGGAGGGTTTTTATGGCAGAAAAATCTAATTCAACTTTTTCATTAAATGAATTTTTGAAAATGGTCCCTACTGAGACATCTTTGTTTATTAGACAATTATTAAATTTAGTTGATTATTTTAATGAAGAACTTATTATGGATAATGGAGTTTATAAAAAAAAGTCAAATAAGATGATAATTATTATTTTAAGTGTTCTTTCTGAAACCGAAAAATATAAGAGTTTATTGGGTCAAAATAATTTCAAATTTAACTTCGCACGATTAATATCAAGAACTACCAAAGGTATTAATTTCGAAAAAAGATTTGCTGAGAACTATAATTTTTTTGGTTTTTATAATGATTCAACTCTATATGCTAATATGACTCCAATTGATATTTTAATGCGTGCCAAAGATTTAGATGATGATGGTGGATATTCAGATATTTTATGTACGATGTTTGCAGATGCTTCTCCTAATAAAATAACAGAGAATTTTAGAACTTTTAATAGAAAATTAAAAACTGAAAGGGCACATGATGAAGCCAGAAAAGCATATGGGAATTTGCCGATAAGCGTAATTAACTATTTAGACGTTGCAAATAGAATTAGAAGTTTATTGATATCTAATACAATAATTGCTGATGAACATATAACGCCATTATCATTGTTATTAGCATTAGGATATGAATCGAAAGATGAGTCAAAAGAATTAAAATCGATTCGCAACTATTTAATTAAAATGGGCATGAACTTTAAAAAAGCCTATGCAATTAATGGCTTAAATACATCATTAACTTCTCTTGAGATAGATATTTATCATGAAATAAAAAATTTTGGTTCCAATGCTTTTGCTATAAGACCATATTATAAAAGATACTTTAGTGAAGGCTATAACGCAACTATTCCAGAATCAGAAGTTACAATTTCTGGAATCATTTCCAATTTAATTAATAGAGAATTTACTAATAGTACAATAGTTGAAAAAATAATTAGTCGTAGTGGAATAAACATTAAAGATTTAGAAAATATAGGTATTAAGATAGCAGAACAAGAACAATATGATAAAAGAGTTGCATATCAAAATATGATTAATAAATTTTATGAATTACTTGGTAAAGATGAACGAGAGTTTATGCAATTTGTTACAAAAACATATATGCTTATTTTAAAAAAGATGAAAGAAGGTAAACACAATCAAGATGTATTGCTAAGTGAGAATGATGCCGATACATTATCATTATTGTTAGCATCATATTATTATAATCTTGATATAAGCATATTTTTTAAAGATAATGGTATAGATATTGAAGATATATTAAGCTTTTTGAAACTTGAAATAACTAAAGAAGAAATCCTTTCAATGGAATTAGATGTAGAGCTAATGATTGATAAATTTGAACGTTTTGTGACTAAAGGAGTTAATACTGATACATCAAAAATTACAATGAATACTATAGCTTATAATCTATGTAATCGTGAATTTAATTCTTCTATGATAGTTGAAAATATATTTAATTCACTCTATAAAAGTGATAGCATGGGTCAAGAATATCTAACTTACATATTAGAAAAAGATGGAAAATTAGGTGAGAATTTCTTAGATTCATTAAAAAGCTATATTAAATATAAAACTCAAAAAGAGAAAACAAATCTTGAACGAATCTTTTTTGCTCAATTTTCGCCTGAAATGAGAAAATACATTCAAACATTAAATTCTTATAGTAATGTTAAATATTTTGGAGTCACTGAAGATGTTGCTAGAATGTACTCAATTTTACTGAGTTTATTTGAATATGATCAAAATATTGTCTTGCTAAGAGAATTAGGATTTGAAAGAAATAAAATTTTAAAAATACTTGATAAAGATGACCAAATGAGTAGTGAATTAAATATTCCGTTTTTGACTGAATGTTTGAATCAAGTAAAAGGTTCTGAAGAAATTAGCAATTTAAATCAGAGAGATGTTATTTTTGGATTATTTTCTAATTTAACTGAAGAGCAAATGTCGGCTATAGAGCATTATGTTGAAAGCTTTCCAGATTTACCAGAATGCTTAAAAAAATTATCTAAAACAAAATTTGCAGATTTTGAACAAACATTTGAAAAATGTGTTCATAATTCTGAAATTAGAAAAAAAATCAATTTTGTATTTGGCATATATAGTACATATCCATATATTGTCTTAGCAATTGATAAGGCACTTGGAAAAAGGGATAATGAAACTACTGCGGATGTTATTGAAAAATCTTTGGTTTTATCACTTTTTAAAAGCGATAGTAACATTAGATTATGTCTTGAAAATAGAGGCATAACTAAAGAAAGGGTACTTAAATATCTTGGATTAGAAGATGATTTTTTAGAACAATTAGATTATCAAAATTATGATTTAGATATGTTTGAAAAGTATAAAGATTATCTAAAAAGTTCTGATGTTGATGATATTGCTAGAAATTTATTTGATGATACAATGGGAAAGAAAAGCAATTTCTTAGAGCAAATGTCTCAAGAGTTTGGAATTGATTATAAAATTATAGAAGTTGAGGCTTTAACTGGACAACCATATGAAAAATCATTAACAATAGCTGATCGTACTAAAATTTTAAAAGATTCACCTGTTGGAGAAATCAATTTTGATGATGCTAGTAGTATCTTGAATTTTGGTGAAGTTTTAGCAACGCATTCAAGATATATTTATGATGAAGTTCCACTTTTGACAGCTGCAGATTCTGGCCAAAAATCAGTAGAAACAATAACTGGAATAATTAAACGCTCGCATTTGGATACTAAGAATAGAAATATACTTTCAAGAATATTTAGAAAAGATTCAGCTGTACCGGTTTTATCTAAAGAAATTATAAATGAGTTGCATGATGCTATAGATGAAAATCTTAAAACTTTATTTGATGAAACTTTGAAATTTGATGCAATAAGAAAATATATGGAAGAATATATGAATAAGAATGCTGAATTTTTGAAAATTGCCGAAAAAACAAGAGATGTCATATTAGAAGCCTTGAGTAAATTAGATAGTAATAACGATGAAGATTATAGTAAAATTGTTTCATTGAAATCAAGATTAAAAGTTATTGAGGCTAAAATTAACAGATTTAGAGCAACTAATTTATTAATGAAACAAGAGATAATGAAAATAAATCAAGCGATAGTTAGTCATTTCATAACAATTAATGCATTGGAGATGGCACGTGATGATTTATTCCCACTTATTGGGTCAGAGCTTGCTCTCATTGGTGGACGAAATAGTGAAGCCTCATCAATGACATTAACTAAAGGCGTTATTGACTTGTTCCAATCTTTGTTAGAGCGAAATGTAACGGGTGTTAACAGTAATATGGATGCAATCAAACGCTTAAATGTTCCAAAAGAATTGATGCAAGCTTTAAATAAGGATGTGCAGACATTTATTGGCAATTTAGAGGATTCTCAGGATAAAAAATCTGATAAGAGAATTGATTTACACTTATAAAAGACAAGTTTATTGTCTTTTTCTTTAACAAATATTATAATTTTAACGATGGGGAAGTGATTATATGGCATCATCAATAATACATATCGCAGTAGCAAATGAAATAAATAAAGTATTAAAAAGAACATCTTCACATATTTTAATCGGTTCAATTGCTCCTGATATATCAAAATTAGTAGGCGAAACTAAAAAGAAAAGTCATTTTTTAACTGAAGAGGGAGATATTCCTAATATAGAGTTATTTCTTAAAAAGTATAGAAATAAAATGAATGATGATTTTGTGATGGGATATTATATTCACCTTTATACAGATTATCTTTGGTTTAAATATTTTATACCTGAGATATATCATGATGGATTAATTAAGAAATTAAATGGCGATATTGTCAAGGTAAATGATAATATGGTAACACTATATATTTATAATGACTACACCAATTTAAATGTCAAGTTAATTGACAAGTATGGTTTAGATTTAAAATTTTTTTACAATGAGATTCCTAAATTTGAGAACATAATAGAAGAAATACCAATGGAGAGAATAAAACTTATTGTTGATAGAACAGAAGAAATAGTAAGAAATTCAAAAGATAATAAAACCATGACAATAGATATGGAAAAAATTGATAGTTTTGTAAAATTATCGGTTGAATTAATATTAGCCAATTTAGAAGAACTAAAATTAAAGTAAGCATCGCTTACTTTTTTTAATTTGCATTTTTTAAAAAAATTTGATAAAATACACGACTTGACGGGGGATATTATGATTTTTAATGATCATAATAAATAAACATATGACGTATGAAGAAGAATATACGAGCTCTTTTAAGGCTTACTTAGAGGAAATAGGTAAGATTCCAAGATTGTCGGAAGAAGAAACAAATGAATTAGTGCAAAGAATGCTTAATGGTGATACTGAAGCCAAAAGTAAATTAGTCGAAGCTAATCTTCGACTTGTAATATCGTTTGCCAAAAGATTTTGTGGACATGGGTTACCACTAGCTGACCTAGTTCAAGAAGGAAATCTTGGCCTCATGAAAGCATGCGAAAAGTATAATCCAAACTTAGGTTGTCGTTTTTCAACGTATGCGTATTATTGGATTAAATGTTTTATTACACGTGCAATAATGAGTAAAGGTAAAATGATTCGTCGACCAGAATATCTTGAAGTAGAAACTGTTAAATTAAAAAAAGTGAAATTTAAAATGGAAGCTAAATTAGGTAGAACAGTATCAACTGAAGAAGTGGCTGAATATTTAGGAATTCCATATGAAATAGCACTACGAGCAAATAGGTCTAGTAAGGATACATTAAGCCTAAATGAAACTTTTGGAGCCGGTGAAGAGGCATCTGACAAAGAACTTGTTGATATGATACCATCTGGTGAGCTAGATCCAGAAGAAAAAGTGATTAATTCAGAAATTGTAACTGATTTTCAATATTTTTTAAATCATAACGGCTTAAATAATCGTGAAATTATGATTTTAAAATATCGATTTGGAATCAATACAGAAGTGCATACTTTAGAAGAAATTGGTAGAAAACTTGGTATAACTAGGGAAAGAGTTAGACAAATAGAAGCTAGAGCACTAGTAAAATTGAGAAAATCAAAAGATTTGGATCGTATAGCTGTATACATTGGGAAAGAAAAAAACAGGAGATATTAGTCTTCTGTTTTTTATTTGTTTCTTCTTTGAGAACAAGGTAGTTTAATCTCTACTTCTTTATCCTCTTCTGGTGAGTAAGCAATTTTTTTATTTTCTTTAGATTGGAATACCCATAATGGTATATTAGTTAAATCTTTCGGATTAACTAATTTTACATAGCCTAATTTCTCATTATATTTGAACACTACTAGAAATATTGCCATCTAGGTTATCAATCGCGGTATATCCGGGTTCAATGTAATTATTTCCCTTAAGTAAATAATTATAACTATCACCATTTAATTTAAACGAAATATCACTATCTGTACCTTTATCTAAAACTGTAACTACAAATGCACCTATTATATAAAATTTTTTCTCTAACAACCCAATTTTTTCTTTATGAACATCACCATACTGTAAAAATTATAGCATAAATATAAATGTATGAAATACAAAAATGAAGTAATAAATTTTTTATAATGGTATAAAAAAAGAATCAAATTAGTACTATTCTTGTTTTCGGTCAATAAAAATGATAAAATTAAATAGCAAAAAGGAGGCAATTTATGTTTAAATTAGTGTCAAAATATAAACCTGCTGGCGATCAACCAGAAGCTATTGAAGAACTTGTTTCAGGGATAAAAGAAGGCAAAAAAAACCAAGTCCTTTTAGGTGCTACTGGAACTGGAAAAACATTCACAATAGCAAATGTCATTGAAAAAATTAATAAGCCAACATTGGTACTTGCTCATAATAAGACATTGGCAGGACAATTATATGCCGAATTAAAAGAATTGTTTCCTGAAAATCATGTTGAATACTTTGTATCGTATTATGATTATTATCAACCAGAAGCCTATGTTCCAAAGACAGATACATATATTGAAAAAGATGCTTCTATTAACGATGAAATAGATGAACTCAGACATTCAGCAACATCATCACTTCTTCGTAATCCAGATACGATAGTTGTAGCATCTGTATCGTGCATTTATGGTATTGGAGAAATAGAAGAATATGAAAATAAAATTTTGACTTTAAATGTTGGTGATGTTGTTAATAGAAATGATATCTTAGTTAAATTAGTTGAAATGCTTTATGAAAGAAATCAGATAGACTTTAAGAGAGGGACTTTTAGAGTTAAAGGTGATGTTTTAGAAATAATTCCTTCTAATCAACATAATAAAGCAATTAGAATAGATTTTTTTGATGAAGAAGTTGAAAGTATCTATGAAATAGATGTTATCACAGGAAAGGTAATTTCATCTAAAAAAACGATTTCAATATTTCCTGCAAGCCATTTTGTAACAAGTGACGATAAAATAAAGATAGCTGTAAAAAACATTAAAGAAGAATTAGAGGAACGACTCAAGTATTTTAAAGAAAACAACAAATTCTTAGAAGCACAGAGGTTAGAAGAAAGAACAAATTACGATATGGAAATGCTTCTTGAAACTGGATTTTGCCATGGAGTAGAGAATTATTCAAGACCACTTGCTTTAAAAGAACCAGGGGCAACGCCTACGACATTACTTGATTTTTTCAAAAAAAACTTTTTGCTTGTAATTGATGAATCACATGTAACAATACCTCAAATAAGAGGAATGTATAATGGAGATCAAGCAAGAAAAAAAGTTTTAGTTGATTATGGTTTTCGTCTTCCAAGTGCGATGGACAATAGACCTTTAAAATTTGAAGAATTTAAAGAAAAATTAGACCAAGTAATCTATATTTCAGCCACTCCTGGTGATTATGAACTTAGTCTTGTAAACAATCATGTTACAGAGCAAATTATCCGCCCAACTGGACTTCTTGATCCAGTTATTGATGTTAGACTTTCTAAAAATCAAATTGATGATTTGTTGAATGAAATTAAAAATCAAATTAAAAATAATGAGAGAACTTTGATAACGACATTAACTATTAGAATGGCTGAAGAATTAACTAATTATTTGAAAAAATTAGATATTAAAGTTGCTTATTTACATAGTGAAGTTAAGACTCTTGAACGACTTCAAATAATAAGAGATTTGAGATTAGGAAAATATGATGTTTTAGTTGGCATTAATCTTTTAAGAGAAGGATTGGATATTCCTGAAGTTAGTTTAGTATGTATTATGGATGCGGATAAACAGGGATTTCTTCGAAGCGATAGATCACTTATTCAAACTATTGGGCGCGCTGCACGTAATGCTAATGGTAGAGTTATTATGTATTCTGATATTATAAGTGAAGCTATGGATGTAGCAATTAAAGAAACAAATCGTCGTCGAGCTATTCAGATGGCTTATAATGAGAAAAATGGAATTATTCCAAAAACAATTATTAAAGCAATTCCAGAGGTAATTAGCAATAGCTTAGAAAAGAAAGTTGAAAAGGAAGAAAGTTTAAGCAAATACGAAAAAGAAAAATTGATTTCTGAAGTTGAAAAAGCAATGCTTGAAGCTGCTAAGAATCTTGATTTTGAAAGAGCTACAGAGTTGCGAGATATTTTGTTTGAAATGCGTAGTAAAAAATAGTATAATTTAAAATAAGTGAGAGTGATAAAATGAATCCGATTTTAGTTGATTTAGGTTTTGTTCAAATATATTGGTATTCGATAATGTTATTTATTGGTTTTTTATTAGGTGGTTATTTACTTTTGAGAGAGGCCCGAAGATTTGGAATAGCTGATGAATTCATTATTAATATGTTTTTCTATACGATTCCAATAGCAATTGTAGGAGCAAGACTTTATTATGTATTCTTTAGTTGGGATATGTATGCATCAAATCCTATTGACATTCTAAAAGTATGGGAAGGTGGACTAGCCATTCATGGTGGAGTTTTATTCGGACTAATATTTGTCATCATCTATTCTAAAAAACATGGATATAAACCTGTTAAAATTATGGATATGGCATCGGTTGGCTTAATCGTTGGTCAGATAATAGGTAGATGGGGAAACTTCTTTAATCAGGAAGCACACGGCCCAGCAACTACTTTAGAAACTTTGAAATCTTACCATTTGCCAAATTTTATTATCGAGGGAATGAAGATTGATGGGACATATTACCATCCAACATTTCTTTATGAATCACTTTGGAATATAGTTGGATTAATAATAATGCTAATTATAAGAAGACGTAAAAATGTGAAAATTGGGCAAATATGTGGATTCTATATGGTCTGGTATGGAATTGGTAGATATTTGATTGAATCACTTCGTACAGACGCTTTAATGTTTGGAGAATTTAAGATTGCGCAATTAGTATCTATGCTGTTAGTTGCTGTTGGTTTGATATTTATTATTAAGGGATTTTTTACCAAAAATCTTGAATTAGATTATAATAATTAGGAGAAAGTTATGGAAAAAAGAGATGTAATTATAATTGGAGCTGGAATAGCAGGAATGACGGCTGCGCTTTATTTGAAGCGCTTCAATGTTGATGTTTTGATGTTTGAAAAAGCAATTCCTGGTGGACAATTAAACAATACGAGAAATTTGAAGAATTATCCTGGATTTCTTGATACTGATGGAACAATATTAGCAGAGAATATTTTTAAGCAAGTAAAAGAACTAGGAATTGATTATATTAATGAGAATGTCGAAGAAGTAATAATCAACGACAAAAAAATAGTCAAAACTAAAGATAAAGAATATGAATGCAATCAATTGATTATCGCGACTGGTAGAGCTCCAAGAATGCTTAAAGCTAAAGGAGAGAGCAAATTATTAGGTCATGGAATCAGTTATTGTGCTGTATGTGACGGATTTTTCTTTAAAAATAAAGATGTTGCCGTCATTGGTGGTTCTGCAACTGCTTTAGAAAACACACTTTACTTGGCCAAGTTAGTTAATAAATGCTATGTTATTTGTAGAAAACCATTTTTAAAGGGTGAAGACATGAACATCAAAGAAGTTGAGTCATTACCAAATGTCGAAGTTGTTTATAACTCTAATGTGAAAGAATTTGTTGGTGATGAAATATTAACTAATATTATTTTAGATGTTGATGGCGAAGAAAGAACTATTGATGTTGCTGGAGCTTTTGTAAGCATTGGATATGAGCCAAATTTCACAGTTAATAGTACAATTGATTTGGAAAATGAAAATGGATATTTGAAAGTAAACAATAATGGTGAAACAAATATTGAAGGAGTATTTGCAATTGGAGATGCAATCAATAAGGATTTGTATCAACTAACGACTGCTGTAGGTGAAGCTGCACAGACGGCTAATTATATTAAGAAAAAATGGTATAAATAAAACTACTTTGTGAAAAGTAGTTTTTAGTTAACAAAAATCACTCTTTTTTCTCACTTTATAGTATAATATTAGCAGGTGATTTCTATGACATTCACGAGCAATGTTAAAAATGAGCTTTGTACATTAGAAAATAATAATATTGAAGAGATATCTGAACTTTCTGCAATTGTTCGAAACAGTTATCGTGATTCTCATTGTATTAGGATTACAACAGAGAATATTTTAGTTGCTGAAAGAATATATCGTTTGATAACAAAAATATATGATGTTCAACCTAAAATCACGGTTCGAAAAGGATATAATTATAACAAAAATTATCTATATATTCTTGAATTAAAAGAGGTAAATGTAGTCACTCGCGATTTAAATGTAGAAACTGTTCCCAAGGAATATTTAGTTGCCGACGAAGAGCAAATAAAAGCCTATCTTAGAGGATTATTCTTGATTAAAGGAAGTATTAATGATCCACAGAAATCGAGATATCATTTAGAATTTACAGTTGACAACATAGCATATGCTAATTTTATTATCAAACTTTTGAAACAATACTATATAAATGCTAAAGCGATAGCTCGTGAAAACAATTATATGATATATGTTAAAGAGGCTGAAAAAATAAGCGATTTTTTGAAAATAATTGGAGCATCTAAAGCAGTTTTATATTTTGAAGACATTCGTATTTATCGTGATAATGCTAATATGGTAAATCGCCTCAATAATTGTGAGCAGGCGAATGTTGATAAAATGATAAATACAGCTTATGAACAAGTAAAAGCTATAGAGAAAATTGAAAAGTATGCTAGTCTTGATATATTGAGTGATAAAGAAAAAGAAGTGGCTATTTATCGTAAGAAATATCCAGATGTTTCATTAACAGATTTGAGTAAAATAATGAGTGTTGAAACTGATAAAAAAATCACAAAATCAGGTGTTTATCATAGACTAAATAAAATTAAAGAAGTTGCCGATAAGATTAGCAAAGTTTAATTAAATATAGTATAATGATATTAGGTGATTAATCGTGTTTGAAGTATTTGATAAGTTAACTAAGAAATTAAAAGAATATGGTAGTATTCTTGTTATGAGCCATAAAAATGCCGATTTAGATGGACTCACATCTTCGATATTAATATGTCAAATAGCAAGAAAGTTTGGTAAAACTTCAAATGTTTATTTAACAGAAAAAAATGATAATGTTAAAAAAGTAGAAGCTTTTTTTGCAAATGACTTAATTACTAGCAATTGTGAGAAATATATGCCAGAGGATACCCTATTGGTTATTTTGGACACAAATTCTGTCGCTTACGTTGAAGAAGCAAAACTTTTAAAAATTTATAAACATGTTATGGTAATTGACCATCATACAAGAAATGAAAGCACGATAAAAGAAGCTGAGATGTGTTATATAAATAGTAGTCTTTCAAGTATTATTGAATTTATGACTTATTACATAAAACATATAAATTTTAAAATAGATGAAAATTTAGCAACGTTAATGCTATCTGGTCTTGAAATAGATACTAATTCGTTTAATTTTAAGACAACACCAGATACATATAAAGCAGCTGGAATTCTAGTTGAATTAGGTGCATCACCTGATTTAAAGCAGCAAATTTTAAGAGAATCGCGTGAAGATATTATAAAAAGAAATGATCTTCTCAAGAAAAGTTATGTTTATAAAGATATAGCAAGCATATGTGTATTAGATGAAGGAATATTCAATCCAGTTGAATTAGCTCAAGTAGCTGATGAATTGTTGCACTTTAAGAACATTGAAATCGCTTTTTGCTTGGGTTTCGTTGAAAAAGATAAAGTCAGAGTAAGTATCAGAACACTAGGTAATTATAATGCCGGTGATATTGCTCTGAAACTGGGTGGTGGAGGTTCTGTCATGTCAGCAGCTTCCACACTTGATGTATCGCTTGAAGAAGCCGAAGAAGAAATAAAAAAATTGGTAGGTGAAATTATATGAAAATAATTTTATTGAAAGATGTAAAAGGGCAAGGAAAAAGACATGAAATTATTGATGTTAAAGATGGATATGGAAACAATTTCTTAATTAAAAGGGGACTTGGCGTTCTAGCAACTGAGGATAGTATTAAAAGGCTAAAGCAAGATGTTAAGACTGAAGCTGATAATGAGGCAGCATTGGTTGCAGAAGCTAAAAAAAATAAAGAATTGATTGAAAATTTAACAATTGAATTCTTTCTCAAAACGGGAGCTGCAGATAAAGTCTTTGGGACTGTTAGTCCTAAACAAATTGCAGAGGCATTAAAAGAAAAAGGTTTTAATATTGATAAGAAGAAGATAATGATGGATGATAAAGTTCAATCATTAGGTTTTCATAAGGTAAAAGTTGAATTACATAAAAATGTAATTGCTGAAGTAAAAGTAGAAATCAAAAAAGAAAAGTAGGTGGTATTATGCCAGAAAGAAGTATTCCAAGTAACATTGAAGCAGAACAATCGGTTTTAGGAAGCATGTTTTTAACAAAATATGCTTTGGATAAAGCTTTAGAATCGCTTACCCCAGAACATTTCTATTCTGATAGTAATGCCAAAATATTTACAGCAATATATAATTTAAATGAAAAAGGGATACCAATTGATACAACTACGGTAGTTGATGAACTTGATAATCGTGGATGGCTTAAACAAATTGGTGATGTTGAATATTTAGCAAAAGTAGTTAATAGTGTTGCAACTGCTGCTAATATTGATACTTATATAAATATTGTTGAAGAAAAAGCTGCTTTAAGACGGCTAATCGATACTGCAAACAAAATATGTGCTTCTGCATATGATACAAACAACGAAGTAACGGAAGTTCTAGATGAAGCTGAAAGGCAGATTTTGTCAGTAGTTAAAACAAGAAAAGGAACTGAATTTAGGCCTATTCAAGATGTCCTTTTTAAAACTCGTAGTGATTTGGAGCAACTAGCTAAGAACAAAGGCGAAATCACAGGAATTCCGACAGGATTTTATGATTTAGATAAGCTTACTGCGGGACTTCATCCTACGCAGTTAATCATTTTGGCTGCTCGTCCAGGTATGGGAAAAACTGCTATGGCTGTTAATTTGGCCACAAATGTTGCAATAAATGCAAAAAAAACAGTAGCTTTATTCAATATGGAAATGGGAGCCGAACAATTAGCTCAAAGAATGATTTCATCTGTTGGTCAGATAGATGGTAATCGTATTCGCAATGGACGTTTAGAAAATAATGATTGGAAACGTTTTGATGAGGCAACTAGTCGTTTGGCTGAGACAAATTTATTTATAGATGATACTCCTGGTATGTTGATTGGGGAAATTCGTGCCAAGTGTAGAAGACTTAAAAGCTCAAATTATGGCTTAGATTTAGTTATAATCGATTATTTGCAGCTAATAAGTGGTGGGGCTAAATATGCCGGCAATCGTCAACAAGAAGTATCAGAGATTTCAAGGTCTTTAAAGGTTCTTGCAATGGAACTTGATATTCCTGTAGTTGCGTGTGCACAGTTGTCACGTACTGTTGAAGGAAGAGATGATAAGAGACCACTTTTAAGCGATTTAAGAGAATCAGGATCAATCGAACAAGATGCCGACATAGTTGCTTTCTTGTTTCGTGAAGATTATTATGACAAAGACAAAGCAATTGATGAAAATACTAGTAAATCTGAATTAATAATAGCTAAGCATCGTAATGGACCAACAAAAGATATTGACTTGATTTATCACAGAAATACTAGTACATTCCAGGATTTTGGTTACGAAAAAGAATAGAGGAAATATGAAAAAAGTAATAGGAATAATATTTTTATTATTTGTTTCTGCACTTATATGTTATCTTGGTTTCTTTTATAATAGAAATTCAGAACCACATGTTTACTATAATGTATATTTAAAATCAGAACTAATTGGTACTGTTGAATCTAAGAAAGAACTCGAAGCATATATTGATAAAAAAGGTGAAGAAATAAAGAAAAAATATAATGTAAAAAAAGTATATGCACCAACGGAATTAGAAATAGTAAAGAGTGTTTCTTTTAAGAAAAAAATTGATTCTGCCAAAGAAGTATATGACAAAATTAATGCAAAAGATGCATTCTCTATAAATGGGTATCGTGTGAAGGTTTCTGCACGTACCGAAGATGAAAAAGACATGATTATATATGTTACGAATAAAGACTTGTTTTCTAAAGCATTGGAGCAAGTAATATCGACATTTGTTGGTAAAGATAGATATGAAAATTATAAGAATCATGAGCAAGAAGAAATAATTACTACTGGAGAAGTAATTGAAGATGTTTATATTGATAATGAAATAACAACGAAGGAAGAAAAAATCCCAGTAACAGAGAAAGTTTATGCTGATGAATTAGAGTTATCACAATATTTATTGTTTGGTGATAATCAGCAATATAAAAAATATGTTGTAAAAAATGGCGATACAATTCAATCAATAATTGATAAAAATGAAATATCAATCGAAGAATTTTTAATAACAAATCCAGATATAAAAAGTGATCAGAGCTTACTATATGCTGGTCAAATTCTTACAATTAATACGATTAATACAAAATTAGACGTTGTGCAAACCACATATTTAGTTGAAGATGTTGAAACACGTTATAACGTTGAAGAAAAAACTGACTTAACATTGCTTGAAGGGACAACTAAAAAAGTTCAAGAAGGTCAAAATGGTGTTAATAGAGTTTCTCAAAAGGTTAAAAGTGTTAATGGTGTAATTACATATGTTTCACCAGTTAGTAATGAAGAACTCAAACCAGCAACAAGCGAAATATGGGTTGTTGGAGGCAAGATTGTACCTAATGTTGGTAGTCTTAAAATTTGGGGATGGCCAACAGATAGTGGATATCGTATAACTTCTGATTATGCTTGGCGTATTAATCCTGTAACTCGTTTAAGAGAATTCCATAAGGGAATTGATATTGCCGGACTTGGTTATGGTAAACCTATCTATGCGGCAAATAATGGTACTATATGGGCTGTAAAATATCAACCAGGGTATGGATATCATGTAATTATAAATCATAATAATGGCTATTACACGTTATATGCTCATATGAAATCATTTGCTTCAGGAATAACTGCTGGTAAAACAGTATCAAGAGGTCAAGTAATTGGTTATATTGGATCTACTGGTATGTCAACAGGACCACATGTTCACTTTGAAATATGGAATGCTCCATATCAAAGAATATCACCTTGGACATTCTATAAACGATGATAAGGTTTTGCTCACTTTCTAGTGGTAGCAAAGGCAATACAGCTTTTATTGAGATAAACGGAGATAAATACTTAATTGATATAGGTAATACATGCTTATATGTTGAAAAAAACTTAAAAGAAATAGGCATTAATCCAAAAGAAATCAAAGGGATATTTATCTCCCATTCTCATAAAGATCACATAGAAGGATTAAGAGTTTTTATAAAAAGATACAATCCTGTAATATATTTAAGTAGAGAATCTTTTAAGGAAATTTCAAAAGAAATTAAAATAGAGAATTATGCACTTTTAGAAGAATTAGAAATTGTCAATTTTGGCTTAACTCTAATACCAACATCTCATGATGCTAAAGGATCATATGGATTTCTATTTGATGATTATGATGATAATACTGTTGTTTACATTACTGATACTGGTTATATAAGTGAAAAGAATTTAAAGTTAATTGCGAATAAGAAAGTTTATTATTTTGAAAGCAATCATGATATTGAGATGCTTATGAATGGACCATATCCATATTATTTAAAGCAAAGAATCTTAAGTGATAGGGGACATTTATCTAATAAATCATCTGCATATTATTTGCACGAAATAATAGGTAGTAATACTAAAACCGTTATTTTGGCTCACTTGAGTGAAACTAATAATACACCAGAACTTGCTTTAAAAGAATTAAATGAAACACTTAAGAATTATGATCAAGTGATTGAAAATATAGTCGTTGGGAAGCAAAATGAGCGAGGCGAATTAATAGAAGTATGATTAGAATAATATGTGTTGGTTCAGTTAAAGAAAAAGAATTGACTGCTTTGATTAATGAATATTTGAAAAGGATAACTAAGTATTCCAAAATAGAAATAATAGAAGTTCCAGATTATAATTATGATTTAAAGGAAACTTTAAAAACTGAGGGAGAGCAAATTTTAAAACACGTATCTTCTAAAGACTTTGTTATTACGATGGAGATAGATGGTAAAGAACTTAATTCTTTAGAGCTTTCTGAAAAAATAAGGACAACATATATAACTAATAGTAATATTGATTTTATAATAGGTGGTTCTTATGGACTAGATGAGGCAGTTAAAGATAGGAGTAATTTTAAACTATCTTTTTCAAAATTAACATTTCCACATCAATTATTTAGACTTATATTGTTAGAACAAATATATCGTTCATTTAAAATTATTAATAATGAAAGTTATCACAAATAAAAACTATTAAGAAATTAATAGTTTTTTTGTATAATTTATTTGTAATTTGTACATTATATATTAGGTGAAAAAATGAAAAAGGTAATAGTAGCATTATTGTTTGTTTTATTATCAATTGCTTTATTTTATAAAAACGAAACAATTCGAATTCGTGTTTTAGCTAATTCTAATAGTTCTTACGATCAAAAAATAAAGAAAGAAATCGTTGAAGTTGTAAAAAATGAATTTAAAGAAATATTAAAAGATGTCAAAAATATAACTGATGCAAGAGATAAGATTAACCATAATTTAGACAATATTTCTTCTAAAGTTGACAACTACTTGTTATCTAATAATGTTGGTTATAAATCTAAAATTAATTTTGGATTAAATTACTTTCCTGCTAAAGAATATAACGAAAAAACTTTTGAAGAAGGTTATTATGAATCGGTTTTAATTACTCTTGGAACAGGTGCTGGTGACAATTGGTGGTGTATTCTATTCCCGACAATTTGCTTAAATGAAGAGAATGTAAAATATGAATCGTTCTTAAAAAACATCTTTGAAAAAATCCTTAAATAGGATTTTTTTTTGTAAACCAGTGTTTACATATAAATGGGCATTTGTTTGCTTTTTTTACTTAAAAAAGATATAATGATATTGGTGATAGAATGTTAGTGAATATGAACGAAATGCTTGCTAAAGCATCAAAAGAAGGAAGGGCAGTTCCACAATTTAATATTAACAATTTAGAGTGGACTAAATACATATTAGAAGAATGCGAAAAAAAAGGAAATCCTGTAATTCTTGGGGTAAGTGAAGGGGCTATTAAGCATATAGGTGGTTACGTTACAACGGTTAAGATGATACAAGGATTGGTCGAAGACTTAAAAATAACGATACCAGTAGTTATTCATCTTGATCATGGCTCTTCACTTGAGAGTTGTGTTAAAGCAATAGACGCTGGCTTTACATCAGTAATGGTTGACTTAACTAAACAACCAATTGAGACTAATATCGAAGTTACAAAAAAGGCTGTAGAATATGCTCATAAGCATAATGTTTCAGTTGAGGGAGAAATCGGTCATATTGGTTTAACTAGTAGCGAGGCAATATATACAGAAGTTGATGATGCAGTAAATTATGTTAATTCAACTGGAATTGATGCCTTAGCACCAGCAGTAGGAAGTTTACACGGAATTTATTTAACGGAGCCAAAGATTAGTTTTGAGCGAATTCGTGATATTAAGAAAATGACAAAGGTACCATTGGTTTTACATGGTGGAAGTGGAATACCTGAAGAAACATTACATAGAGCAATAAATGAAGGAATTGCTAAGCTCAATATAAATACAGCATTGCAAGTTGCATGGGCTAAAGATGTTAGAATCTTTTTAAATCAGAATAGTGACATTTATGATCCAAGAAAAGTAATTGGAGCTGGTGAGAAGGCAATTAAAGATTTGATTGATTATTATATTGATTTTCTAAATAGAGGAAAAGACTAAATATCATATAATATTTTAGGAGGTTTTAAAGTGGAATTAAAAATAAAAGGAAATAAAATATTAACTGGTGAAATTAAAATAAGTGGTGCCAAAAATAGTGCCCTTGCGCTTATCCCAATAGCATTACTTTCTGATGGCGTTGTTACAATTGATAATGTACCAGAAGTAAGTGATATCTTTGTTTTAAAAGAAATATTGGAATATTTAGGAGCTAAGGTGTCATTTGACAATAATGTTATGGTTATTGATAATAGTAAGTTAGTGAACAAAGAGATACCAGAAGAATTGTCACATAAGATGAGAGCCTCTTACTATTTTATGCCTGTTTTACTCTCTAAATTTAATAAAGTAGAAATGTTTTTTCCTGGCGGATGTTCAATCGGTGCTCGTCCAATAGATCAAACATTGAAAGCATTGAGAACTTTGGGCGGAGTAGTTGATGAACAGGATAATCATTATTCTATAACAACTGATGGATTGGTTGGTGGACATGTCTATTTAGACATGCCTAGTGTTGGAGCAACTGTTAACACAATAATTGCTGCTGTAAAAGCTAAAGGGGAAACCATTTTGGAAAATGCAGCAAAAGAACCAGAAATAGTCAATGTGGCGACATTTTTGAATAGCATGGGAGCTAAGATAACCGGTGCCGGTACGAGTGAAATCAGAATTCGCGGAGTTAAAGAATTAAAGGGATGCTATGCAGAAGTAATACCTGATCGTATTGAGGCAGGAACTTATGCAATAGCAGCTGCTATGGTTGGAAAAAATCTAAAAATTTCTAATATTATTCCTGATCATATAGAGGCATTGCTTTTAAAGATGCGTGAGATGGGAATTGAATTTGATATGGGCGATGATTATGTCGTAATAAGTGCACCTAATCATAAGTTGAAACCTGTAAGTATTAAGACATTAGGTTATCCAGGATTTGCTACTGACTTACAACAGCCTGTTACCCCATTGCTTACAATGTGTACTGGAATTTCTAAATTAGAAGAAACAATATATGAAAATCGATTTAATAATGTTCCATTTTTAAATCAAATGGGTGCAAATATAGAAATAAACGGCCGAGAATTAAAGATAAAAGGACCTACAAAATTTAAGGGATGCACGGTAGAAGCAACAGATCTAAGAGCTGGAGCCAGTTTGTTAATTGCTGCTTTGGCTGCAGAAGGCGAAACTACTATTCAAAATGTAAATCACATATTACGTGGATATGATAATCTTGTTGAAAAATTAACTGCTGTTGGAGCAGATATTGAATTAGTATAAAAAATTGTTGCACTTTACAAAAAAAGTTGTTATAATACAAATGCATTTAAATTTCTATGACTGACAAGTCATGGCGGAAGGAGAATAATAATGGCAAAGGAAATTAATACAAAATATGTTGATACAAAAGTAACATGTTCTTGTGGAAATACTTTTAATGTTAGATCAACTAAAGAAAGTATGCACATTGAAGTATGTGATAAATGTCATCCAGCATATACTGGAAAACAAAATCGTACTTCTAAAAGAGGACGTGTTGAAATGTTTAATCGTAAGTATGGCCTTACGGAAGAAAAATAACATACTAAAAAGTATGTTTTTTTTTACAAATAAAAAAATATTTGGTATAATTATTTTGTGGAGTTGAGTACTATGGTTATAGGAAAATATAATAAGGCAGCATGTGTTACCTACGTTGGAACACTTGCATCATTAATTGGAATTTGCTTAGCACTTAAACATCGAATACGAACAGCAATTATTTGTTTAGTTGTATCAGGTGTATGTGATATGTTTGATGGTAAAGTTGCAAGAAAAGAAAAAAATCGTACGGAAGAAGACAAAAATTATGGTGTTGAAATAGATTCTCTCTCAGACACAGTATGTTTTGTTGTATTTCCAATTATTATTTCAATCGCGATGGGAATGAATCATTGGTATAATATGATTATATATGCAATATATGGCTTGGCTGGTATTATTCGTTTGGCTTATTTTAATGTAACGACGAGTAATGATGTTGTGATTAAAAAGTATACTGGGCTTCCTGTAACATCTATTGCAATAATTTTACCAGCTACATTCTTATTATCATTTGTTCTTAAAATGCATATTTATAAGATAATTGCTACTTGTGTAATGGCTTTGGTTGGATTTTTATTCATAAGTAAAATTAAGATTACAAAAGCAAAAGGGAAAGTAATATACGTATTCTTAGTAGCAGCTATTATATTTATATTGTTCATGCTTTCAACATTTTATTGGAAGGCAAGAATGTAATGCTAATTTATAATCGTGAATTAAAAAAAGTTGTTGATGAAGTTGATACTAATGCTAAAAGTGTACGATTTCTATATAACAATTTTTTTGGTAGAATAATTTTAAAAATTTTAATTAATCCTACAATATCAAAGTTAAATGGAATTAGATACTCAAAAAAAAGTTCTGCCACCAAGATACCAAAATTTGTTTTAAAAAATGAAATAGATATGAGTGAGTATCCTAGTAAGGATTATTCCTCATTTAATGATTTCTTCACTCGCGAAATTATAAAGGATAAGAGACCTATTTCAAGTAAAAGTAAGGATTTGGTTTCTCCATGTGATTCACTTTTGACAGTTTATAAAATAAGTGATGCTCTAACCTTTAATTTAAAAAATAGTACATATACAGTTGAAGAATTGTTGAAAGATAGTGAACTAGCTAAAAAATATAACAATGGGTATCTTCTATTATTTCGCCTTACTGTAAGAGATTATCATCATTATTGTTATATTGATTCTGGTATTCGTGATGAATATAAAAAAATAGATGGAGTATTGCATACTGTTAATCCAATTGCTTGTAAGAAAGTAAAAGTATATTCTGAGAACTCACGTGAATATACAACACTTCATTTTGACAATTTTGGTGATGTAGTTCAAATAGAAGTAGGAGCCTTAATGGTTGGTAAAATTAAAAATAATAATTTAAGAGAATTTAAACGTGGTGAAGAAAAAGGATACTTTGAATTTGGTGCATCTACGATTATTATGCTATTTGAAAAAAATAAGATAAAAATAGATGATGACATAATGGAACAATCAAGAAAAGATGTTGAAACAAGAGTTAAATATGGTGAGACTATAGGAAAAAGTTTACGAATGTAAACTTTTTTTAAAGGAAAAATACTCTTTTTATTGTATAATAATATTAGATAGGAAGATAAAGATGGATTTTGAAAATGGTCGTTTTAGTAAAAAAGATGTAATAATGTTTTCATGTGCTATTATAGCAATTATTGTGATAATTGTTATTTTACTAATTCCAGAGAATAAAGTAGAGAATAAACCAACGAATAATAAAGTGACAATAAGACTATTGGGAGCAAATCCATATTATTTGCTTAAAGATACACCATATGAAGAACCTGGATATGAAGCATATGATGGAAATGGAAATAATATCTCATATAAGATAACTCAAAGTAGCAATGTTGATTATAGGATACCTGGAGATTATGAAATAAAGTATAAAGTAGATACAGTGGAAGTAACAAGAAAAGTAGTTGTATCAAATATAACTCCTATATTCTTAGATGAAGAAGAATATGTGAATGATATATATACAATAATGATGCTAGTTAAAGGAGTAGACTACGAAAAAACAATTTTACCAAATGGTAATGAAATAAGAGCTAATGGAATAGAATATGAAGTAACCGAAAATGGGACATACGAGTTTACTATTTATGATAAACATGGCAATCATTTAAAAGTTGAGAAGAAAGTAAAATCAATAGATAAAGAAGGTCCAAAAGGAGAATGTAAGAATATTCTTGACTTAGGGAAAACAAATGTTGAAGTAACAGCAATAGATGAAGCAAGTGGAATAAGTAATTATATATATGATAATGGAAGCAAGCAAATAACGCTTAAAGAAGCAAAATATGAATATTCAGGATTATATAAAGACATAAATGTGACAATAGTAGATAAAGTAGGGAATAAAACTACAATTAAATGTGTTTCATCTGGAGAAGGTGCTTTATCACCTATACCATTCCCAACTAAAGTAGTACACGCAGCTGATTCTGACACTTTGAAAGTCGCTATTGAAAAGTTAGATTATAAAGAGTCATATTTAACATATATATGGGTATTAGATCCATACAATCAAATTAACAAAGGAATAATTGAAGAAAATTGGAATAAGAAGAGAGCTTATCCTAGCAAAATATTAGAACATGAAATATCTGATAAAAAATTGACTGATAAAATAGTAGTCGGAATAAATGGAAGTGGATTTTATAGTTTAGGTTCATGGGCACCATCTTGCTCAAATTCTTGTAAAAAATCATATGATAAAACAACTGAAGGATCATTGGTGATATATAATGGGAAAGTCCTTAGAAATTCCCCTGAATCTAGTATGGTTGATACTGCAAGAAATCATGCGATATATACAATCAGTAAGGAAGGTAATTTTGATGTCTTCCCAGGTTTTACTAAATTATCTGAAAGTGATCGCAAGAATTTGTTTGATGATATTATAAATAAAGGTTATCGCAACACTTGGACATTTAGACCTGTGGCTATGCGAAATGGCGAAATTTTAACCACAGATTTATTGGGTACCGGTGAAAAGAAAAGAAATATTGTATGCCAGATAAATCGCAACAACTGGGCAATTTTCACAGGTAAAATGCCACCTGCAAAAGCGCTTGAAAAATTAAAATCATTAGGTTGCAAAACAGCCGTTAATATGGATGGTAGTGATTCTGTATCGTTACTTTTTAAGAGTAAAACTGGGTCTTTGCAAAAAGTATATGGTAACTCGCGTGAAGATGTCGATACACTTTATATTACTGAAAAATAAAATAGGAAAAAGTTTACGAATGTAAACTTTTTTTAAAGGAAAAATACTCTTTTTATTGTATAATAATATTAGATAGGAAGATAAAGATGGATTTTGAAAATGGTCGTTTTAGTAAAAAAGATGTAATAATGTTTTCATGTGCTATTATAGCAATTATTGTGATAATTGTTATTTTACTAATTCCAGAGAATAAAGTAGAGAATAAACCAACGAATAATAAAGTGACAATAAGACTATTGGGAGCAAATCCATATTATTTGCTTAAAGATACACCATATGAAGAACCTGGATATGAAGCATATGATGGAAATGGAAATAATATCTCATATAAGATAACTCAAAGTAGCAATGTTGATTATAGGATACCTGGAGATTATGAAATAAAGTATAAAGTAGATACAGTGGAAGTAACAAGAAAAGTAGTTGTATCAAATATAACTCCTATATTCTTAGATGAAGAAGAATATGTGAATGATATATATACAATAATGATGCTAGTTAAAGGAGTAGACTACGAAAAAACAATTTTACCAAATGGTAATGAAATAAGAGCTAATGGAATAGAATATGAAGTAACCGAAAATGGGACATACGAGTTTACTATTTATGATAAACATGGCAATCATTTAAAAGTTGAGAAGAAAGTAAAATCAATAGATAAAGAAGGTCCAAAAGGAGAATGTAAGAATATTCTTGACTTAGGGAAAACAAATGTTGAAGTAACAGCAATAGATGAAGCAAGTGGAATAAGTAATTATATATATGATAATGGAAGCAAGCAAATAACGCTTAAAGAAGCAAAATATGAATATTCAGGATTATATAAAGACATAAATGTGACAATAGTAGATAAAGTGGGGAATAAAACTACAATTAAATGTGTTTCATCTGGAGAAGGTGCTCTACCACCTATAAATTTTCCATCAGGGACGAAATATACTGCAGACTCGGATACAATTAAAGTAGCAATTGAATCAAAAAGTGATTATTATCTTACCCATGTATGGGTGTTAGATCCATACAATCAAATTAATAAAGGAATGAATGATTGGGGAAAGAATTTGTTAAAGCCATATAATATAATAAATAATGAAATTTCTAAATATGGATATCAAGACAAAATCATTGTTGGAATAAATGGAAGTGGATTTTATAGTTTAGGTTCATGGGAACCATCTTGTTCAAATTCTTGTAAAAGAGAATACAATAAAACAACTGAAGGATCATTGGTGATATCTAATGGTATTTTGCTTAGAAATTGGTATCAAGATAGTTACGTTGACAAATCACGTAATCATGCTACATATGCTATTAGTAAAGATGGTAATCTTGAAGTTTATTACAATTATAACAAGTTAGCAGAAAGCGAACGTAAGAAATTGTTTGATGAAATTATAAATAAAGAGTATCGTAACACTTGGACATTTAGACCAGTCATTATGATGAATGGCAATGTTGTTGAGAGTAGTATCTTAGGAACTTTCTTGAATGGCAAAGCAAAACGCAATGTTCTTTGTCAAATAGATAGAAATAATTTTGTTTTATTCACTTCAACGGGCTCACATAGTATAAATGAATTGAAAAAAGTTTTGACTAATGCAAAATGTCAGACTGCAGTTAATTTAGATGGTGGAGGCTCAACAGCATTACTATTTAAAAATAAAAATGAAAATCTACAAACTATAAGTGGTGGAGGAAGACCTATTGTCGATACACTATATTTTGTTGAAAAATAGGAGGAACACATGAAAGCATTAATAACTGGGGCAAGTTCTGGAATTGGGCTAGAAATGGCACGTATTTTAGGAAATAAAGGTTATGATTTAATCTTGGTTGCCCGTAGAAAAGAACAGTTAGAAAAATTGAAAGAAAGTTTAAATGTAGATGTGCAAATAATACCATTAGATTTAAGTAGTACATTTAATTGTATGAAACTTTATAACAAAGTTAAAAAATCAAAAATAGATATTGTAATTAATAATGCTGGATTTGGTTTGTTTGGAGAATTTACTAATACTAAATTAGAACGAGAACTTGATATGATTGACTTAAATATAAAAGCAGTTCACACATTAACCAAATTGTTTCTTAAAGATTTCATAAATGAAAATAAAGGATACATTTTGAATGTAGCCTCATTAGCAGCATATTTTTCCGGTCCATTGATGGCAACATATTATGCAACAAAAGCTTATGTTCTACATTTAACAGAAGCACTTCAAGAAGAAATAAAGCAAAGTGGAAAAAACGTATATGTTGGATGTTTATGTCCAGGACCAGTTGATACTGAATTTAATAAAGTTGCTGGAGTTAAGTTTGCACTAAAATCATTACCTAAAGAATATGTTGCAGAATATGCTATAAATAAAATGCTGAAAGGTAAGAAAATAATAATTCCAGGATTTAAAATAAAATCAATTATCTTTTTCTCGAAATTTGTTCCAAGAAGATTTACAACACATATCAATTATTATAATCAGCAGCAAAAAGGTAGAAATGATTGAGTATTGGGATATAAATAAGTATGTTATGAAAAAAGCGGATTTATATAATTATATAAATCCTTTTTTTAATCTTAATTATATGAAAAGTCATAATTTCTTTTATATACAAATTGCATTAAAAAAATATAAAAGTTATTTTGAGAATATATACAATGAAATAGATTCAAATATACGACTTGATATTAATCAAAAAATAGCAATTCTAGCATCTCCTAGAAACGAATTAATAATTGCTGGTGCAGGATCTGGGAAAACAACAACTATTGCTGCAAAAATAAAGTTTATGGTAGATATATTAAAGATTAATCCACAAGAAATATTGCTATTATCATATACTAATGATGCAGTCTTAGAGATGAAAAAAATAATTGTTGATAAATTTGGTATCAGAACAAATATAATGACATTTCATAAATTTGCACTTGAATTATTAGATAACGTTACTAACATTAAAGAGAATATTAGTTATGATGAAATAATTATTAAATATAATTTATATGAAAAAACATTATTGCTTATTTACTTATATTTATTTTCAAATATATCAATAAAAGATATAAAAAATAAAAGTACTAATTTCATAAGTTGTTTTTATGCATTTCAAAAAGATTTTAATAAATATTTTTACGAAAAATTAGTTATCAACAATAATATTAGGGCTTTATTATTTAAAAAAAACATTGAGATTTTTGAGAAAAAAATAAATACTAATATTATAACGTTTGATTCGCTAATATATAGTGCATATAGATTGAAATCATATAAAAAACATTATTCACATATACTAATTGATGAATATCAAGACATTTCAAACTTAAGATTCAATTTTATAAAAAAATATATTTCTAAAGAAAATAGCAAATTAATGTGTGTTGGCGATGATTGGCAAACAATATTTAGTTTTGCTTCTTCAAATATTAATAATATTTTAAACTTCAATAAAATATTTAATGATAGTTTAATACTTAAAATTGTTAATACATACCGTAATAGTCAGGAATTAATAGATGTTGCTGGCAATTTCATCATGAAAAACAAAAGACAAATAAATAAAAATTTAAAATCGATAAAGCATATAAAAAAACCAATAGAGTTTATCGAATATCGAAATAAAAAAGATTTAATTATTAAAATTTCTAATGAATTTGATAAAATATTTGATAAAAAAATAGCACTAGTATCTAGATATAAATTTGATATAAACATGATAATTGATAACAATACTTTTAGAATAGTTAATGGTAAACTTATATATAAAAATAAAAAGGAAATACTTTTTTATACCATTCACACTTCAAAAGGACTTGGATTTGATTATGTATTTATTCTTAACCATAAAAAAGGGTACTACGGATTTCCACCAAAACGAAAAAAATATAATCTATTCGATGAAGAAAAGAATATTTTTGAGGAAAGAAGATTATATTACGTGGCTTTAACAAGAACTAAAAATAAAGTTTATCTTGTTTATCCGAGAAAGAAAAAATCTTTATTTTTAAAAGAAATAAAAAAAATGTTGAAAAAAAAATAAAATTTGTTATAATAATATTGAGTATACAAAAGATAAAATGGAGGCAAAGAATATGACAAAAATAGGCGTAACTGTTCCAACAGGAGAAAAAGCTGAAGTAGAAATCGTTAGATTTTTCGAAAATTATGGAAAAAAATACTTAGTATATACATTAAATGAAAAAGATGAACAAGGATTTGTAAAATTATATGTTGCAAGAATAGATGAAGCTACTGATCCCGCAGCTACACAAAAGGCATTGGTAGGAAGTTTTATAGATGATGACAATGAATGGAAAGCTGTGAAAGACGAGTTCAAAAAAATAATCAGTGAGAATAGTGATGGTGGGGTTACAAGTATTAATGATTTGAATCCAGCAGATCTAGCGAATGTTAATGTAAAAGGAAATCGTGTAATCAAATTAATGGAGTCTTATGTAAATTTGTTAGGGGCTAATCAAAAGCACTTTGATGCACCAGCTGCACCAATTAATGCTGTACCAGATACAGGATATGGGTATCAAGCACCTGAAACGAATAACACTCCAGTATTTGAAATGCCTACATCTGCTGCACCAGAAATGCCACAGACATCTGTTTTCCCTAAAATGCCGACATATCAAGATCATATTCAACCTGTGACTCCTAT
>CAMVNN010000002.1 GCA_947168865.1 uncultured Bacillota bacterium | reverse complement strand
CTTTTTAATCAACTGTTTTTTTTATTTAATGTCTACCAATTGGGGTTCACATCAATGAGCGATTGAGCTTTTAGCTCAATTGCTTTTAGTTTTAGTGTGAAAATTCCACTGCCTTATATGGAATTGAATTCTAGTGGGATTTCAGTGGGAATTCATATAAAATCCAGTGGGTAGCAATATCATGAGGGTTCAAGTCCCTTGGCCGGTACCAAATTGAAATAAAACTCGAGAAGTTCTCGAGTTTTTGTTTTACTTATTATTTTTTTATGTTATAATAAATGGCAAAAAGTGAGGGTTTATATGAAAAGAAACCAAAAAAAAGTTTTTGTTGAAAGAGAAGGAGACAGTTTAACTATTTATCCGTTTGAACCAATTTATGATAAAGTAAGTGAATTTAGAAAAGCACAGACTAAAACAATTCCAGAACAAGATTTATTTTATCTTGCTAAAGCAAAAAAACATAAGTATATTTCTGATAAAGTAACTTGTGTTTTATATCCTTTTTTAGTTGGAGAATATAAAACTCAAGATACTTTATCAGCAGATAAAATTGGATATAGAACGGTAGATACTGATTTTGATTTTTGCATAAGAAACAAATATAGTCCAAGCGAGACACATGTATTTATGCAAGACAATTCATATAGTTTAAAAACATATAGGCATTTATTAGAATTTTATCTTAATGGAGGTATGAATGGTGGGGCATATGATGGTCAACCTTTCAGAGTTGCTTTTCCAGAATGTCTTGGAGGTCAAACTAAGAATTTCCTTTCACTTGGAACTTACATTGGCCCTACATGGAAGACAGAACCTTATGCCATAATGGGTGGAATTCTCCAATTAACAGATTTAGAATATCTTGAACAATTACTAAGATGTAATAAAATAAAACTTTTATCTAAACGTGCAACAGTTCTACAAGTAGAGAGACTTCTTAGATTATTCTCATTTGGTAGACCTGAGCATATAGATATAAATAGGTTGGTGTCATCAGAGATTATGATTAACAGTCTTAATAGCCTTTTATATGGCGATAAGATTGATAATAAAGATGGTGGATCAGTAGCTAGTGACTATGCTGAGCAAGCAGAAATAGATAGTCCAATAATTGAGCAAGTAAAGGCTTATGTTTTGAGAAAAAAGTAAAAAAATAGAACTCGAATTTTATTCGAGTTTTGTTTTGATTGAATTAATTTTGAAAAAATATTATACTATTATTGGTGATTAAAATGGAAAAGAGAAAAACAAAAAAAGAAATTGTAAAAATGTTACTTAAAAATAATGAATTAGAAGAAAAGGATGAAGAAGAATTACTTGATCTATTAGTTGATCAACCAATTAGTATTGATGTTGATAAACAAGAAGAAGCTAAAATGACAAGAGGTGATAGAATCGCGGACAAAGTGAGTGAAGTTGCTGGATCATGGGGATTTATCATAGGGTTTTCTGGATTCTTGGCTTTCTGGATAATTTTGAATACTGTTATTTTAACTGGAAACGAGCAAATTGACCCACATCCATTCATTTTATTAAATCTATTATTATCTTGTCTTGCAGCTCTTCAAGCACCTGTTATCATGATGAGTCAAAATAGACAAGCTGCTAAAGATAGTTTAAGAAACCAAAATGATTATCGTACTGATTTGAAAAGTGAGTTAATACTAGAAGAATTACACGATAAAATGGAAGAAATTCTAAAAAATCAAAGAAAAATTTTAAAAGCATTGGATAATGAAGAAGAAAATAAATAATTTTTGATAGTGGGTGATAGTATGGATGAACGAAAAATGAATATTTTGGTAATTGGACCATCAGGTGCAGGTAAGAGCACTTTAATTAAAGCGATTTCAGGAATGCCAATTAAAACAGGAATAGGTGAAGGTCAGACTAAAAATATAGGATTTTATGAATCTAATATATGGCCATTAAAATTAATCGATACAAAAGGATTTGAATATAGTTTTCTAGAAAAAATTCGTACGATTAATCAAGTTAGGAAATTTACAAAAGAACAATTAAAAAATTCTGAAGATGTTGGAATTGATGCTGTTTGGTATTGTATCGATGGAATGACAGGAAGAGTATTTTTTGAAAATATAAAATCCATGAGTAAAGCAATAAAAGGTTGGGAAAATATTCCTATATTTGCAGTAATAACTAAATCCATTGTTGAAGAAAACATCGAGCCAAACATAGAAGCAGTAAAAAATGCTTTTGCTAAAGCTAAAAATACTAATTTAAAAAATATAATTCCGATTGTAGCTGAGGAATATAAATTAAGTGATGATAATGTAATTGCTCCATTTGGAATTGAAAGATTATGTGCGGAAACTTTAGATTGTTATGAAGAAGCTAAAAGTATAAGTAAAGTTAATAAAAATGCTATGATATTAGCTCAGAAAAGATTTACTTCACAATCAGTAATAGCAGGATATGCTGCAACCGGTTTAGCAGTTGGAGTCATGCCAATACCGAGTTCTCCAATATTGGTGCCATTAGAAGTATTGATGATTCAAACCATTTTTAAAATATATGGTGTTAAAATTGAAAAATCGATATTAGAGTCAATAGTAGGAACTGGTGTCGCAAGTGCAGTTGGAAAAAGTCTTGCAGAGTGGGGAATCAAAATGATTCCTGGAGCTACTATAGTGTATGGAGTAGTTGCTGCTGTTATAATTACAGCACTTGGAGAAGCAACAGTTTTGGTATCTGAAAATATTTATAATGGTAAAATAAATCCTAATGATATTGATAATATAAAAAGTGAAATAACAAGTGCAATGCAAAATAATCAGTTGATAACTACATTGAAAAATTATTTAACTGATAATAAAGATAAATTGAATGGAAAAACTGCAAAAGATATATATGCAGATATTGTGAAAAACTATAAAAAAAATTAAGCTCTGAATAGAGCTTTTTATTTTCACACGTTTGACCATTTATAATCTAAATGTTATAATTGCACTAGTGAGGAAGTAGTATGGGGAATTTTTTTAATGATTTGATTACAATAATCGGTTCATCATATCAAACAAGTAAAAAGATATATGATTTTTTAGGTTGGCTATTTGCTTTTTTAGTAGCATATAGGGCTGTTTATTTCTTGATAGGGATATTCTTTACGAGAAAATTTAAGCCAGCTAAGAAGAAACATAAATATGGAATTTTAATAGCAGCTAGAAATGAAAAATATGTAATTGGTAATTTACTTGATAGTATTAATAAGCAAGATTATCCTAAAGAATTACTAAAAGTTTTTGTTGTTGCTGATAATTGTACTGATAATACTGCTGAAATAGCAAGAAGTAAAGGTGCAATTTGTTATGAAAGATTTGATGAAGAACATAAGACTAAGGGATTTGCTTTAGAATTCTTACTCGACAATATTGAAAAAGATTATGGTAGAATGAATTTTGAAGGATTTTTTATTTTTGATGCTGATAATCTATTAAAATCAAATTATATTAGTAAGATGAATGATGCCTTTGATTCTGGTGAGAAAATAATAACTTCATATAGAAATACTAAAAATTTCGATGAGAACTGGGTAGCTTCTACTTATGCTCTACATTGGATTAGATCAATTAGAACAGCTCATCGTGCTCGTAGTGTTTTGAGACTTGCAACTAATATTCAAGGAACAGGATTTTTATTTTCTAGTGAAATTGTCAAAAATGGATGGCATTATACATCATTGACTGAAGATAGAGCTTTAACAGCAGATGCTGTTGCACAAGGATATATGATAAGTTATCAAGATGAAGCAGAATTCTTTGATGAACAACCAACAAGTTTAAAAATTGCATTAAGACAGAGACTTAGATGGTCAAAAGGACACTTACTTGCTTTTGTTGAAACGGCACCACAATTATTTTTAAATATTATATTTGGTACTAAATTTTTAAAAGTTAAATGGAGTGAAGAAGAAAGAAAAAAGAAGAAGTTTTCTCAAAGATTTTTTGAATCACTTAAACAAAGATTTGCATCATATGATGTTCTAATGTTACAAACTCCTTTTAGTGTATTTAATATAATTCGTTGGCTAATAGTAGTTGTCATAATCTATTCTTGCTATACTTATGTCAATGGAATTAATGACTTTGAATTAATTAGTAAGAGTACTTTTGTTGGTAAAATGATATTCAAAATATTTAATTTCAAAGTAAATGTTGAACCTGGGTATGCTGCTTTAGGAATGGGAATTTTACTTTCAATTTGGGCACGTTTATTTTATCGCTTTTGTGTTTACTTTGGTAATATGTGGATTTCTGTTTACTTATTTATAGTCGAAAATGCAAGAATTATTAAAATAAAATTTTGGAAAAAAGTATTATTCGTATTTACATGGCCTATATTTGATATTATTGGTAGATATACAACATATGTTGCTTTATTTAAAAAAGTTACTTGGAAGCAAATACCTCATGAAAGTAAAGTCACAATTGATGACTTAAATAAGGCTATAAAATGAGTTATATAGAGCAATTTTACAATGAAGGATTAGCAACGACGTTTTATCTAAAACCAGTAAGATTCATAAGGAAAAAAGTTAGAAATAAGAAAGTATCAAATTTTATTTGCATGATTATTAAAATATTATATACAATATTTGCTATTGCATTTGGAATATTCATGTTTATAACTAGACTTCCATAAAAAAAGAGTTCATTTTGAACTCTTTTTTAAATCTTTAAAATAATCATATTTTAAAACCAAATCATTTTTCTTAATTAAAAAATTAACATATTCACTTTTTTCAGATACTAGAGTAGGATCGGCATTTTTATTTGTTATTCCAGTACTATCGACATATATTTTGCCATCATACCATGAATAATCATTGAAAAATGCAATTCCAGTATAAGATTTATCTAATGCATCATCACCAGAATAGTATACTTTGTGATATTCCATACCAAATAAGTTTAAAACTGTTGGGAGGATATTTATTTGACTAGTTACTTTAGTAATTGCTTTCTTTTTAATTTTACTGCTCCATATAAATAATGGAGTGTGATTGATGAGATTATTAGTTGTATTTTTATATTGATCTAAAATCGTTTTATCACTTATTGTATAAAGATAGTGATCAGCATAAGCAACGATTACAGTATCATCATATAAATTATTATCCTTTAAAGCTTGAATCAATAAACCAACCATATAATCCGTTTCACCAGCTTGAATTCTAGCACATTCTTCTTCAGAATATTCTCTTATTGGTGCAATAAATTCAGTTCCTTTGTCTAAAGCTTCATTTTCTGCCTCTTGATCACGCAAGTCCAAGATCATTTTGCAGACTCCACGTTCAGGATTAAAAGGAGTATGCGGTGAATAAGTTATTAGATAATTGACAAATTTTCCTTCTTGTTTAAACATTAAATCATAAAAAGTCTCATTCAAAATTAATTCACGATCTAATTGGTAAGAATTATCTGTATATTGCTTTAAATCTTTTAAACCATAGTAATTATCATATCCCCAACTTTTATAATTGATGTTTCTTGAATAATATTCACCAGAATTCATATGAAATGCATTGATAGAATATCCCTCTTGTTTAAATAAATTCGCCATCGAATAAGTAAATGTATTACGATTAAAAGTATAAGCATTTTGAGTATAAGAATTAAATGTTGATCCACCACCATTATAGAAAGAATAATGATTGGTAAAATTGATTGATTTAGTCATCAAAGAATATAAATTCGGCATTGTTTCTTTAGTCACTAGCCAGTTATCAATACCTTCTAATTGCAAGAAAATAATATTCTTATTTTTAAACATTCCTGTATATTCGTTTTTGTGTTCTTCTTCCTCAATGTTAAAAACAGAATTCAGGAATTCCAATTGACTTTCATCTTCTTTTTTTTCTTTTGCTATGAAAGTTAAATAGAAGTTTCTTAAAGAATATTCATATAATCCAGTTATACTAAAACTCTTACTACTATCGTTGAAATTAATATAAATATTTCTCTTATTGTACCAGGTATTCCATGATAAACCATCATTTGCTTTTCCTAATGTAAGGGGTGCAAGTAGATGAAGCATAACAAAAATTATTAAAGTTCCTGATAACAATTTGTAATTGTTTTTTTCTTGGCTTGGAGCTTTGATGGCAGCAAATATAAAAAGAGCAAGAATCAAAACTGCTATCAAATATACCCATATACTTGTTGCTTTTAAGGCATCTAAAAAATAAGAACTTCCTTCACCAGCTAACTCCATTAGATGAAAATCAAATATCTCTTTTGTTAAACAATAATAAACATTGTGAGTTATAAATAATAGAAAAGATAATGAGAAAAAAATCACATAAAGAGTTTTAGCAATTTTTCTTTTAAATGAAAACGAGAACGCGACAAAAAATGCTGACCAAATAATAGTAAAGAACCAAGGTGGAAAAAAAGAAATCTTTACAAAGTGAAGCTTAGTAAATATTCTTGTAGCTAGGTCCATACTAATAAATGGAACAACAGTTAATAACACGAAATAAAAGTTCTTACTTTTAAGAAGAGCTATTAGTCTATGATAAAAATATTTTGACAATATTTTAATCTTCATGCAATCACCAGTAAAATTATAGCATATTTGATATTTGTTATCAAATATTATGTATGAAATAAGGTTAATTGCTAATAATAAAAAAGGTGACTAAAAATGAAAAAGATATTAATTATTTTGAGTATTTTATTACTTGTTGGTTGTGATAAAGATTTAAATAATACTCCGACTAAAAGAGTAGAGGTTTTTTTAAGCAATTATCAATCTCTAAGTGAAGAAGTAGAAGCTAAAATTATTACTGATGTTGATAATATGCCTAATTTAACAGATGAAGAAAAAGAAAAATATGTTAATTTATGGAAAAAGCATTATCAAGGAATGACTTATGAAATTAAAGATGAAATGATTGATGGTGATGATGCAACTGTAATTGTCGAAGTGAACGTCAATGATTATAGCAAGGTTATGACTGCTACTTCTGAATACTTAACTAATAATCCAGAGGTCTTTCAAGATGAAAATGGTAATCATTCTTTTGAAATGTACAATGATTATCGCTTAGAAGAGCTAAGTAAATCTAATGATAAAGTAACTTATACAATTGATTTTAAAGCAAAAAAAATAAACAAGAAATGGGTTTTACAAGAATTGACTGCAGAAGAAAATTTAAAATTATCTGGGATGTATAAATACTAGAAATGGTTATCATAACCATTTTTTATTTTCATATATTTATTATGGTGAAACTATGAAAAAAATATTAATTCTTTTACTTTTGACACCGTTTTTAATAAAAGCCTATAGTACTAGTGCACATTCGGTAGTTTTGATGGATAGTGATAGTAAAAGGATATTGTATGAAAACAATAAAGATGAATCTAGAAGTGTTGCATCTATTTCTAAAATCATGACTGCTATTGTTGCAATTGAAAGTGAAAAATTAAAAGATAAAGTGATTATTGGTGATGAAATAAGTTCTGCTTATGGATCAGGTATTTATATCAAAATTGGTGAAGAACTAACACTAGAAGAATTAATATATGGTTTGATGCTTAGAAGTGGCAATGATGCTGCTTTAGCAATTGCAAAATATGTTGGTGGAGATATTAATACATTTGTTTTGATGATGAATGAAAAAGCTAAAGAAATAGGAATGAATAGTTCTACATTTAATAATCCAAGTGGACTAGATCAAGAAAAAGGTAATTATTCAACAGCATATGATATGGCACTTCTTATGAGTTATGCAATGCAAAATGAAATATTTAAAAAAATCGTAGGTACTAAAAAAATAGAAATTAGAACTAATAAAAATAGTTATGTTTGGGTAAATAAAAATAAACTTTTAACTATGTATAAATATGCAGTTGGTGGTAAAACGGGGTTCACTGAAAAAGCTAAGAGAACTCTAGTCACAGCAGCTTCAAAAAATAGAGTTAATTTGGTCGCTGTAACTTTAGTTGATGGTGATGATTTTAATGATCACAAGTCTTTATATGAAGAGGCATTTAACAAATATAAGAATTATCGCATCTTAAATAAAAATAATGTCAAGATAATTGGGGAAAATTATTATCAAAATTGTTATTTTTACTTGAATAAAGATTTTTATTATTCGCTTAAGAAGGATGAGTTAGATAAGATAATTATTGAGTTTAAACTTGAAAAGATAAAAAATTATAAAAATAATGATAAAGTAGGGGAAGTAATAGTTTATTTAGATGGTAAAAAAATATATAATGATGTAATTTTTATTAGAGTTTTTGAAAAGAAAAATTTCTTTAGAAAGTTGATTGATAAATTATGGTGAATATCATATGGTGCTTTTTCATAATAGTTGGCATTATTGGTTGCATTTTTACTGGAAAAACAGATGTTTTAAGTGAGATAACTTTAAATAGTACTAGAGAAGCATTAGATATGATAATAAAAATATTTCCTGTGATGGCTCTTTGGCTAGGAATTATGAATGTTGCATCTAAATCAGGTCTTTTAAAAAAAATATCTTTGAAAATAGCACCACTTTTGCATTATCTATTTCCAGATCTTGATAAGAACGATGAAACATTTGGTTATATTGCTTCTAACATTGTTGCCAATTTCTTTGGACTAGGTAATGCAGCAACACCATTTGGCATTAAAACAATGGAGGCTTTGCAAGAAAAAAATCCTAACAAAGCTGAAGCAACACGAAGTATGATTACATTTTTAGTAATAAATACTAGTGGGCTTACGGCTATTCCGACAACTATTATTGCTCTAAGAATGTTTCATGGTAGTTCTAATCCAACAGAGATTGTCTTAGCATGTTTTCTTGCAACCTCATTTTCAACTATGTGTGCTTTAATAATTGATCGTTTTTTTGCAAGAAGGAGCTTCAAAAAATGATAGACATTATTTCAAAATTAGCAATACCAGTTTTGATATTCTTGGTTGTTTTTTATGCTTTTTTCAAAAAAAGTGATGTTTATAGTGATTTTGTCGAAGGTTCAAAAGAAAGTTTTCAGATGATTTATAACTTATTTCCAACATTACTTGCAATGCTAATTGGAATAAATTTTTTAATTGAAAGTAATATTTTTAATTTAATTGCTAGTCTTATTACTAAGTTTATTGATATTCCATCAGCAATTGTTCCTCTTGCTTTGCTAAGACCAATATCAGGAAGTTCCGCTTTAGCAATTTTAAATAATATTTATCTAAACTATGGACCAGATTCTTACATTGGCAAACTTGCTTCAGTAATACAAGGGTCAACTGAGACAACTCTATATGTTTTGTCACTTTATTTTTCGGTCGTTGGTATAAAAAAGATAAAATATGCTTTAAAAGTGGGATTAATTGCAGATTTAATAGGTATTGTAACTGCTATATTCGTAGTTAAACTTTTCTTTGGATGAAAAAATAGCAATTTAATTGCTATTTTTTGTTGAATCTATAAATAATGCATTACTAGGTGGATCAAAAGTAAAAATAATATTTAAAATTACAATAATTAAGATAATTGGGATTGCTAATATGTTTGGAATTAATTCATTCTTCTCTGAGGTGACAATATAGCCTAAATGTTTGGCCACTGCAATAGCAATTGCCATCATTATTAAGGTGACAAATAAATTATGTTGAAATCTATAATAATATGGTAAGAAAATCGTAAGAAAAACACCGATACTTGACATTATTTCGATTAAAAGTGACAAGTAATTATTTTGAATGCAAACCCTTTTTATTTTCATATAAATCATTTCAAAAAGAAAAGTAATAATACCTGAAGTTACAAATACTTTCATATGTTCCCACACTGATTCGTTAATTGGAAAGAAAGAAGCAACAATATTATTTGGAAACCAATCGTACATAAAATGGGAGATAAATGTAAGAATAATCCATATAATAGCACCGTATATTTTTATCTTTTTATACATATTATCACCACTAAATTATAGTTTTAGGACTAAAAAATATGCATAAAATATAAAAAAATATTGACTTTAACAATAATTTTTGTTATACTCTAGAAGTCATTGGGGGATTAGCTCAGCTGGCTAGAGCATCTGCCCTGCACGCAGAGGGTCAAGAGTTCGAATCTCTCATCCTCCACCAAATTGACACAGACTCAAGTTTTACTTGAGTTTTTTCTTGCATATTTTATCTAGAAAGGAATTATTTCTTGTGTTATAATAATTAAGGGGGATAAAATGAAAATTGATAATTATTCTTTTTACGAAAGAGCAAAAAGGCCAATTAAATATTGTTTCGATAAATTATATTGTCCAAAATATATTGGACTTGAAAATATTCCGAATGCACCATATATATTAGCTGGTAACCATACTTCAATATTAGATATTCCACTTTTAGCATGTGGAATTGATGACCCAATTAATTTTATGGCTAAAGAAGAATTATTTAAAAATAAATTATTTGCATGGTTTTTAACAAATGTGAATGCTTTTCCTATAAAAAGAGGAAAAAGTGATTTGGGTGCTATGCGCCATGCTTTGACAATACTAAAAGATGGTGGAGTCTTAGGAATATTTCCAGAGGGAACTCGTAATAAAGGTGAGGAATTGTTAGAATTCAAGCGAGGAACTGAGGTATTAGCTAAGATAGCAAATGTTCCAGTAGTTCCGTTTGGAATAATGGGAGAATATAAGTATAAAAAAAGAATTTGCTTATGTATTGGAGAACCACTTGATCCAAATTTAATTAGTCAAAATCCAGAGTTGTTAAGAGATAAAGTAAAAGAATTAATAAGGAGGTAAAAAATGATTTATTTGTTGTGTCTTAAAATTTTTTTGGCGCGTATTTTTGATGTTTCCCTTGGAACATTCAGAATGATGTTAACTGTTAAAGGGAAAACATTATTCGCGAGTTTGGTTGGTTTTATAGAAGTGCTAATTTGGTTTGTGATTGTAAGAGAAGCCCTAAGTACACGAGAATCAGGACTTTTAATAGCTGTTTCCTATGCATTAGGTTATGCAACTGGGACATATATTGGAGGAATTTTATCAGGTAAATTTATAGTTACCCCTGTAACTGTTCAAATAATAACTAGCATTGAAATAGATAGTGTTGCAGCTATTCTTAAAAATAATCATTATGGTTGCTCGATTATAGATGTAACCGGTTATGACAAAGAAACTCCAAAAAAAATGATTATTATTGAAACAACCAGTAAAAGAGTAAACGAATTGAAAAAATTGATTAATGAAATTGATGAGAAGGCATTCGTTATTATTAATGAAACAAAGTATATTCAAAATGGATATTTAAAATAAGCATAAGCTTATTTTTTTTGAAATTATAAATTGAAAATAAGATGTAAATATGCTAAAATGAAATCTAGGAGGTAATGTAAAGTGGAACAATATATACCTGATATATATGCTAAGAGTATATATGATATTAATTATGACAATTTAGTAAGTCGTGGCATAAAATGTGTTTTATTTGACTTGGACAACACTTTACTACCACCTAGAATCAGTGAAGTCTCTAGAAAACTTGCTGATTTTATTAAACAAGTTAAAAAGACAAACATTCACTTTATAATTTATTCAAACAGTTCAAAGAAAAGAGTATCTGAAATCGCTTCGCGTTTAGATTTAGAATATTTTTATTTCGTGCGTAAACCATATAGAGGTAAAGTAGATAAAATTATCAAAAAATATGAATATAATCAAAGTGAGATGGCGGTTGTTGGCGATCAATTGTTAACAGATATCTTGTTTGGCAATCGCATAGGAATAACTACTATTTTAGTCAATCCGTTAAGTGTAAATGACAAGTGGTTTACAAAAGTGAATCGTATACGTGAGAGAAAGATATATAAGAAACTTTATCAAAACAATCTTTTTACAAAAGGGAAATATTATGAATAAATGTCATGGATGTGGAATCACTTTACAGAATAAAGATGTAAATAAACTTGGATATGTAAAAAACGTTGACAATAATCTTTGTGAGCGTTGTTTCCGTATCAAACACTATAACGATTACAAAAGAGTTATTAAAGATAATGATTATGTTTTAAATTTGCTAAAAAAAATTGATCCAAACTCATTAGTTGTTTTGATAATCGACATTATGAATATTCCAGAGTCTCTAGAGATAGTAAACCAAAATATTAAAAACAATATATTGCTTGTATTTTCAAAAGCAGATTTGCTTCCAAGTGAAATGTATGATGATAAGTTAGATCGAATATGTCAAAATTTGAAAATAAATTACATTGATAGAATATTGGTTAGTTCAAATAAGAATTATAATCTAGATTCATTAATGGAAAAGATAAATAGTTGTAAAAAAACAAAAAAAGTTTATTTCATAGGATTTAGTAATTCTGGAAAGTCAACATTGCTAAATAAAATAATCTATAATTATACTGATTTAAATGATGCTATTACTACTAGTTTACTTCCATCAACTACGCTTGATTTTATTGATGTAAAAATAAATGATGAATTAACTATAATAGATACTCCAGGTATTCTAGAAGAAGGCAATTTAATTGATGTTATTGATGAAAAATACTTGAGTAAAATAATGCCAAAGAAAAAGATTAATCCAAGAGTATATCAAATAAGAGGTAAGCAATTAATTCATATTGAAGATATTATTACACTTGAATTAAATGATGCAAATATAGTCTTATATGTGTCTAACTCTTTAAAAGTAACAAGAGAGTATGATAAAGAAATAAAAGGATTAGAATTTGAATTGAATAAGGGTGAAGATTTAGTTATTCCAGGCCTAGGTTTTATTAGTTTTAAAGCTAATGCACGTGTAGTTGTAAAGTCAAAATATAAAATTAACATATTTAAAAGAAAAAAAATAATTTAAATAACCTATAATGGGTTATTTTTTTATATATGTATGATAAATTGATAATGGATACTAGACGGAGAAAGTATGGTTGATTTTAATAGTTTTAAAATTAAATTTTTGATATTGTTTAAATTAGTAAAGGATAACAAATTGTTATCCTTTTATTTGAATATTGTTAATTTTTTTACAGGTAGTTTACTTGGTTTCCTGTTAGATAAATATTTATCTTTGAACTCTTTTAAACCATATAAATTAACTATTGAATTATTTATTGTATTTATCTGACTAATTTTAATTACTTTTTTATTTCTTAAGTAATTCTTAACTACTTGGGGATTTATTCCAATAATTTTTTTAAATATTTCAGAAAAATACTCAATTGAATAAAATCCGCACTTAAAAGCAATGTTTAGTAAACTATTGTTTGTTTCTTTAATTAAAGCAATAGAACTATATATTCTGATACTATTAATATAATTAATTAAAGTAATATTCATTTCTTTTTTAAATAGTTTCATAATATAATATCTATTATAAAAAAACTTGTTTTCAAGATCATCAATTGTAATTTTATTTGAAATATTATTATCAATATATTCTAAGATATCACATATTAAATTACTCGAATACATTTCAATCACCAATATAAGGATACTATAAAAAGCAGAAACAATCAAATTTACACCACTATTGTTTAACTTTTAACCGAAACTGGGTGATATACTCAAATTGCAAAGGAGGAATAATATGAAATTCGCAGAGTGGGAAACATTAGAAAACATGAAAGAATTAGTGCCTCTTTCAAAAATAAATGGCAAGGAAAAAATTAAATTCTCAGGACTTCCAATGGCATATGATAATGAATATTTATACGTTAATGGTAGAGGAACACATTCACTTGTAATTGGTTCAACTGGTAGTGGAAAAACACAATGTATTACACTTCCAATGTTAAATGAAGCTTGGTTAGCAGAAGAATCTGTTATTGTAAGTGATGCTAGTAATGAGCTTTATGAAACAACTAAAGATGAGTTTGAAAAAAACGGATATAAGGTATTTAGACTTAACTTAGATGAAGCAATAGATACAAATAAATGGAATCCATTTGATTTTGTTCAAAAATTGTATAATGAGAAAAATTATGACAAAGCATCTGATGAAATAGAAAATCTAGGTTATTATTTAATTAATGGTCCAGAAGAACAAAATTCTGATCCATTTTGGATTAATTCAGCAGTGAATTACTTTGCTGGTATTTGCTTATATTTATTAGAAAACAAGAAAGAACTTACTTTAGATTCAATTTATGAACTTGATGATATCATTAAAGAAAATCCTGATAAATTCTTTAAGAGCTTGAATAAAGGAACATCTTCTTATATTAATTTAGCTTGTGTATTATCATCACCAAATGATACAAGAATGAGTATTATTTCAGTATTTGACAATAAATATAAAGCATTTATTGGAAAAGAAAATTTGAAGAAAATGTTATCTAAAAGTGATTTTGATATTAGTAAGATAAGTGAAGAAAAGGTTGCTATCTTTATCAAATCAGGTAAATCAAAAATATCAAATAATTTATTACCATTATTCGTTGAACAAGTATATGCTGCTAAAGAAGGAAAAAATAGACTTAATGTAATTATTGATGAATTCTATAATGCTAATCCAATTTTAGATTTTCCTAAAATGCTAAATTATTCAAAAGGAATCGGATTAATCTTTACTATAATGATAAGAGGATTTAATGATTTAAAAAGAATTTATGGCAATGAAGGAGCCGAGATGATTAGATTAGGCTTTACTAATATAGTTTATTTGCTTTCACAAGATGTTGAAACACTAGAAGAAATATGCAAGTTATGTGGTGAAACATCAAAAAAAGAACCGTTAGTTACCATTGAAGATTTAAAATGCATGAAACCATTTGAAGCAATTATTCTAACCATTAGAATGATGCCATTTAAAACAAAAATGTTACCATATTTTGAAATTAAGAAAGATTAAAAATGAGAAAGCCGAATGAATTATCATTCGGTTTTTTTGTTGATTGAAAAAGATATAAATGATATAATTAATAATAGGTCATTATGATTAAAAAATAAGGATGTGAAATAATGAAATTAGTAACAGTAGATGGAAATGAAGCTTGTAGCAACACAGCTTATATGTTCACAGAGGTTGCTGGAATTTATCCGATAACACCAGCGAGTCCAATGGCAGAACATGTTGATGAATGGAGTAATAACGGAGTTTTAAATATATTCGGTAATAGAGTAAAGGTAGTTGAGATGCAAAGTGAAGCAGGAGCTGCAGGAATGGTTCATGGTTCACTTCAAGCAGGACTTTTAACAACAACTTTCACAGCAAGTCAGGGACTTCTTTTAATGATACCAAATATGTATAAAATAGCAGGAGAAATGCTTCCTTGCGTTATTCATGTTGCAGCTAGAAGCTTGGCAACACATGCATTGAGCATATTTGGAGATCATCAAGATATCTATGCAACTCGTCAAACTGGATTTGCGTGTCTAGCATCTTCATCTGTTCAAGATGCTGCCTTTTTATCAGCTGTAGCTCACCTTAGTACTATAAGTGGACGTGTACCATTTTTACATTTTTATGATGGCTTTAGAACTAGTCATGAATTACACAAAATAAATATTTTAGAACTTAGTGATATTAAAGGCCTTGTTGATTATGATGCTATTAAAAAATTTAGAAATCATGCTCTTCAAATAAATAAACCAATTACGCGTGGTACTGCTCAGAATGATGATATTTACTTTCAAGCAACTGAAGTAAGAAATAAATACTATGATGAAATAGTAAATGTTGTTACTGATTATATGGATAAGATAAACAAAGTTACAGGAAGTACATATAAGCCATTTAATTACTATGGTTCTAGGAATGCGACTAATGTTATAGTTGCAATGGGTTCAGTATGTGAAACAATTAAAGAAACAATAGATGATTTAAACAAAAAAGGTTATGAAATAGGACTAGTTGAAGTTCATCTTTATAGACCTTTCAGTGCCAAACATTTAAAGAATGTATTACCATCTTCTGTTAAAAAAATCGCGGTTTTAGATCGCACTAAAGAATTTGGTAGTGTAGGCGAACCTCTTTATTTAGATGTAGTAGCAGCACTTCAAAATTGTAATTATGAAATATATGGTGGACGCTATGGACTTTCTAGTAAAAATACGACACCAGCTCAAATAAAAGCAGTGTATGACTTTTTGAATAAAAAACCACATCATAATTTCACTATTGGAATTAATGATGATGTAACTAATTTGAGTCTTAAAGTTGATGAAAATTATAAAATTGGAAATTCTCATGAGATATTATTATATGGTTTTGGTAGTGATGGAATGGTATCCGCAGCCAAGATATTAATGTCTTTAATAGGTAACGAAACAGATAATATTGTTCAAGGATATTTTCAATATGATTCTAAAAAATCTGGTGGTGTTACAATTGGACACTTAAGATTTAATAAAAATCCAATTAGATCAACTTATTATGTTGAAAATCCAGAACTTGTAATGGTAACAAAAGATAGTTATATGCTAGAATTTGATACACTATCTAAGATAAAAGAAAATGGAATTTTTATTTTAAATACAGTTAAGACAGAAGAAGAAATTAAAAAATATTTAGATGACAATATTTTAAAAATACTTGCTGATCGTCATATAAAATTTTATATAATTAATGCATATGATTTGGCAAATAAGGTTGGATTAAAAAATAAAATCAGTATGATTATGGCAGCAACGATATTTGAATTAACAAATATTGTTAAAAAAGAAGATGGAATTAGATCATTAAAAGCTAGTGTGAAGAAAAAGTTCTTCAAAAAGGGAGACGCAGTTATTAAAGCCAATAATGATGCTATTGATGCTGTCAAAAAGTATTTGAGAGAAATTCATGTAGAAGCTCCTAAGATGTTTATTGAAGAAGAAGCAGAATATAGTGGAATTATAAGTGCAATTAATCATCGAAAAGGTGACGAACTACCAGTTTCAGCATTCTTAAAGAATCCTGATGGTACGTTTAATGTAAGTTCAAAAGATATCGAGAAAAAGGGGATGAGTGAAATTGTACCACGTTGGATTAAAGAAGGCTGCATTCAATGTAATCAATGTGCATTCGTTTGTCCACATGGTGTTATCCGCCCATTTTTGTTAAATCAAGAAGAATACGACAAGGCACCAAATTATATTAAAGAGCGTGCTTTAAAAGCTATGGGTAAAGCCGACATGTATTTTGTAATGGGAATATCTGTTATGAATTGTACCGGTTGTGGACTTTGCATGAAAACTTGTCCATCTAAGCAAAATGCCAAAGCTTTAATTAGCTCAACATTAATTGAACAAAGAAAAAATAATGAACAAAAAATATTTGATTATTTAGATAAGAACATTACTGAAAAGAATGAATACCCGATTAATAGTGTTAAGGGATGCCAATTTAAGAAACCAAAATTTGCTTTTTGTGGTGCTTGTGCCGGTTGCGGGGAAACCTCTTACATCAAAGTGTTAACTCAATTATTTGGTGATCATATGATGATTGCTAATGCAACTGGTTGTTCATCTATATATGGTGGTGGAATGCCATTACTTCCTTACCAAATTCCATGGAGTAATTCTTTATTTGAAGATAATGCTGAATATGGATATGGTATGTTAATTGGTACTAATTATGCTAGAAGTCGTGTTGCTTCAATAATGCAAAATAATTTAAATGGTAAAAATAAAGAATTATTTAATAAGTGGTTAGAAAATTTTAATGATTATGAAATCACTAGTGAAATTGCAAATAAGATTGATTATTCAACTTGTAAAGAATTAGAAGAATTAAAAGAATATATTCCATATCGTTCAATCTGGACTATTGGTGGAGATGGATGGGCATATGATATTGGATATGGTGGAATTGATCATGTCCTTGCAAGTAATGATGATGTTAATATTCTAGTTTTAGATAGTCAAGTTTATTCAAATACTGGTGGCCAATCATCTAAATCAAGTCCTGCTGGAAGTATTGCTTCGTTTGCAGCTAGTGGTAAGAAAAATAATAAAAAAGATCTTGCTAAAATGGCTTTAGCTTATCCACATGTTTATGTTGCAACAGTTTCATTAGGTGCTAATATGATTCAACTATTGAAAGCATTTAAAGAGGCAGAAGCCTATAAAGGACCTTCAATTATAATTGCTTATGCACCATGTATTTCACATGGAATTGAAGGTGGTATGGAAAACACTGTAGAAATGCAAAAACTTGCTGTTAATTCAGGGTATTTCCCATTATTCAGATATAATCCAGAAGAATCTAGATTCTATTTAGATAGTAAAGCAGATTTTAATTTGTATGATGAATTTTTGATGAAACAAAATAGATATTCAATGTTAAAAATAATTAATCCAATTGAAATGGGTGAGTTACTCCAGAAAAACAAAAATCATGCAATTGAAACATATGAATACTATAAGTCATTAGCAAAAGAAGGCGAATAATAAGCGCCTTTTTTTTTGCACAAAAAAAAGGAACTGCCCCCTGAGACAGTTCCCACAAAAGAATAAAAAGGGGTTTGCTAGATAAACTAGCTCCAATTCGCCTAACTCGAACTGGCGATTTATATATTAGTCGAAAACATATTATTTGTCAATCTTTTTTTTTATTTTTTTTTAATTTTAATTAATAGTTAATAAATCTATTTACAATTAAGTTTAAAATGATATAATTATCATGCAATAAGGATGGTAATTATGAAGAAAGTATTTAATTGGAATTATAAAGATTTATTGAAAGCCATTGTTGGTTCACTTTTGTTTTGCATCGCGATTAATTTCTTCGTCGTGCCTAACCATTTATATACTGGTGGGGTCCTCGGTTTGTCTCAATTAATAAGAAGCATTGTAATTGATACGTTTAAATTAGAAATCTCTTTTGATTTTAGTGGTGCTATCTACTATATGATCAATATTCCACTTTTTTTCCTAGCATATAAATCTCTAGGGAAAACATTTTTCTTTAGAACTTTATTTGCAGTATCTATTCAAGCCCTAATGTTATCGGTGCTACCAAATATAAAAATAGTAGATGATATTTTAACTAATGTTGTTGTCGGAGGAATTATAGGTGGAGTTGGAGTTGGTATGATTCTATCAAGTGGGGCATCAACTGGAGGAACTGATATTATTGGTTTAACTTTGTCAAAAAAAAATAACAATTTTTCTGTTGGCAAAATGGGAATGTTTATCAATACATTCATTTATATTGTAGCTGGACTTAGATATGGTCTAGAGATAATGGTTTATTCTATAATTTATTCGGCTGTTGATAATTTAATGGTAGATAGAATGCACGAACAAAATGTTTGCTCAACAGCATTTATATTTTGCAAAGAAAATCCAAAAGTAATTAATGAATTTATAAAAAATGATTTAAAACGTGATTTTACTTATTGGCATGCAAATGGTGGATATGATGATTCCAGAACGTACATTATTTATACAGCTTTAACAAAATATGAATTAATAAAATTAGAAAGAAATATGAGTAAATTTAATATTAAAACATTCATGATTAAGAGTGAAGGAATTGGTATTAAAGGAGAATTTAAAAAGAATTTTTGACAAAAAAATAACATTTTTAAAAATGTTATTTTTTAAATTACACCAGATAATTTGCTTATTATAAGCAATATAATAGCCAAAGTGTTATGAATCATATGAAATGACATTGGAACTAAAACATTGTCTTCTTCATATAACATATATGCAAAGAAACAACCTGGTACACTATATGGAATAATATATAAGAAATCAGATAAACTTTCTAATGATGTTAAAGTATGCATAAACCCAAATATTAAGCCAGATGATATGATAAATATCCACTTATTTTTAATCATATATCTAATTGATTGCCTAAATACTAATTCTTCTGTAATTGGAGCTAAAATTGCAGCTTCTAAAATTATATAAATAGGCATTACATCAAATATCTTTCTAATTGCTTCATCATTCGCGGAAGTCATGCGATTAAAAATAATCGCGATTGCTAAATTAGTTGCAAACATGATTGCCAATGAACAAACCCAATATTTAACATTCCTTTTTAAAAAATCTTTCCATTTTTCTTTGTATTCCAACCAGTTTTTTTTGAGAGTTTTCCAAGATAAAAGTATCAGAATAATAACTACTATAAAACTGACACTCATTGAAATTAGAACTGCTTGTTTTCTTGATAATTCAGATACATTTATTCCAAGTAAAGTTAATATTGGACTCAAAGCAAGGTTTAAAAACAAGTATGTAAATATTCCAATAAAACCTCGGATAAAATTACTAAGATAATTGTCGACATTTTTAGCATTCATATAAACACCAAAAAAAAAACAGCAAAAAAATAAAAAAAAATATAAAAAAAGCTAGTATTATTAATTATTTATGTTATAATATGGGTGTTGAAACGAGAGAGTGGGTAAAACCCACTCTTTAAAATTAATAAAGGAGTTTTTATGGATGTTGCAAAAGAAGTAAAAAAATTAATCGAACCAATTCTAACAGAAAACAATTATATTTTATCTGAAGTTGAATATGTTACTGAAGGAAGTATTTCTTACTTAAGAGTTTATATTGATAAAGAAGGATATATAACAATTGATGATTGCGTTAATGTAAGTAATTTGATTAATCCAATTTTAGATGAGAAAGACTTAATAGAAGAAAACTATATGTTAGATGTTTGTTCAAAAGAAAAAGGAGATGTTAAAGATGGACAGTAAGGCTTTTAAAAATGCTGTGGCACTATTAGTTGAAGAAAAAAATATCAGTGAAGATGTTATATATGAAGCAATGGAACTTGCATTAACATCAGCTTACAAGAAAAACTATAATTCATTATCAAATGTGAGAGTAGACATTAATCGTGATACTGGAGATATTAAAGTATTTTCTTTTAAAACAGTTATGCCAGAAGATGCAACTGACGAGGAAGGGAATCCAATATTTGATGAAAGAATTCATTTGACTTTAGAAGAAGCAAGAAAAGAAGTTCCTGGAATTAATTATGGTGAAACAATTGAAGAAGAGGTAACCCCAAGAGATTTTGGCCGTGTTGCAGCTGCTACTGCTAAGCAAGTTGTTGTGCAAAAGATTCGTGAAGCCGAAAGAGATTCAATTGTAAATGAATTTGCTGAAAAAGAAAATGAAATGATGAGTGGTATTGTTGCCATGGAAGATGCAAGAAATTATTATATTGCATTAGGTAAAGCCCAAGGAATTTTACCAAAAACAGAGATTATTCCTGGGGAAACAATTAAAATGGGATCAAATATTAAGGTTTACATTTCAAAAGTGGAAAGTACTAGTAAAGGACCTTTAATATTGTTATCTAGAACTCATTATGGTCTTGTTAAGCGCCTATTTGAACTTGAAATACCTGAAATAACTGAAGGAATAATTCTTGTTTACAGTGTTGCTCGTGAAGCCGGAGTTAGAACTAAAATTGCCGTTATGAGTGAAAATTCTCGTGTTGATGCAGTTGGTTCTTGTATCGGTGAAAGAGGATCACGTATCAATCGTATAAGTGAAGAATTAAATGGAGAAAAAATAGACGTTATTGCTTATGACAATAATCCAGAAAAATTCATTGAGAATGCACTTAGTCCTGCTAAGAATGTTCGTGTATTTATAACAAATCCAAAGAAGCAAGAAGCAATGACAATAGTAGATAATGAAAATTTATCTTTAGCTATTGGTAAAAAAGGTTTAAATGTTAGATTAGCATCACGTTTAACACATTACAAGATAGATGTTAAAACATATGAACAAGCTGCTGAAGAAGGAATTAATATATTAGAGTAGGTGAACTATATGAAGAATAAGAAGATACCTATGAGAAGCTGTGTTGTAACACACGAGAAATTGCCAAAAAAAGAATTGGTTCGTGTTGTTCGTACACCAGAAGGAAACGTAATAGTTGATACTACTTCAAAAGCTAATGGTAGAGGAGCTTATTTAAAATTAGCTTTAGATGTTATTGAAAAAGCCGAAAAGAATAAAATTTTAGATAAAGTATTAGAAGTAGAAGTTCCTTCTAATATTTATGAAGAATTAAAGAATTTGATTAAGGGGTGATGCTATGGAAAGACCAAGTTGGGATGAATATTTTATGGAAGTTGCAAAGTTAGTTGCAACAAGGAGTACTTGTCTTAGAAGGCAAGTAGGTGCAGTTATTGTGAAAGATAAATGCATTTTATCAACTGGTTATAATGGAGCTAGTAAAGGATCTGCTCACTGTTCTGAAGTTGGCTGCATCCGTGAAAAATTAAAGATTCCAAGTGGACAACAATTAGATTTGTGTCGTGCTGTTCATGCAGAGCAAAATGCTTTAGTTCAAGCTGCAAGACACGGAGTTGCAACCGAGGGGTCGAGTATTTATATAACAGTTACACCATGTTTTCAATGTGCTAAAATGCTTGTAAATGCCGGCATTAAAGAGGTTATTGTTAATGGTGTTTATCCAGATGAAAGAACTCAAGAGCTTTTTAAAGAAGTTGGAGTAAATGTAAGAAGTTTATAGAAAAGAGGTGCCGTATATGATGAGTGTATTAGAATATGCAGAAGATGTAGGCAAAAATATCGAATCAATTTTAAAAAAATGTAAACAATTAGGTATTAATGTTAATTCTAAAAATGATATGTTATCTGAAGATGATATTATTGAGTTAGATAATTCTTTAGATGATATGGAAGAATTAGAAGAAGAAGAAAGACTTGTAGTTGAGAGTGAAAAGGCTTCTAAACAAGTTTCTGCTAAAATGAAAACTGAAACTAGAAGTAACAAATTGCCTAAGGTTAACAAAAAAGATTTAGCAAATAAGAAGAAAGAAATGTACAAAAACAAAGAAAAACTTATTTCTAATAATCCATTATCAACTGAAAAAGTCGTTGTTTATAAAGACAAGATGACAATTAGTGACTTAGCTCATGCTATGAATGTTCCAGCAAGTGACTTAATTAGAAAATTATTTTCACTTGGTATTTTGGCCACTCTTAATAGCCATTTGAGTTTTGATCAAGCTGAAATACTTGTTTCAGATTATGGTAAAGAATTAAAAACAGAAGAAGTAACTAATGTTAATAATTTCGAATCATTTGAAATAGTAGATGATGACAAAGATTTAGTAAAAAGACCACCAGTTGTAACTATAATGGGTCATGTTGATCATGGTAAAACGACACTTTTAGATACTATTAGGAAAACTAATGTTGCTTTAGGTGAAGCAGGTGGAATTACTCAAGCAATAAGTGCTTATCAAGTAAAATATAATGGCGAAACAATTACATTTATCGATACACCAGGACATGCAGCATTTACTGAAATGCGTGCTCGTGGTGCTAAGATGACTGATATTGTAATCATAATTGTAGCTGCTGATGATGGAGTTATGCCTCAAACAAAAGAAGCAATTGATCATGCACTTGCTGCGAAAGTACCAATAATTGTTGCAATTAATAAGATTGATAAACCAGGAGCAAATCCGTCTAAAATAATGACAGATTTAACAGAATATGGACTTACACCAGAAATATGGGGTGGAAATACATTGTATAATGAAATTTCAGCTAAAAATGGTGATGGAATTGATAAATTACTTGAAAATATTTTGTTAGTTGCAGAGCTTGAAAACTATAAAGCAAATCCAAATAGATATGCAGTTGGTACTGTAGTTGAATCAAGATTAGATCAAAAAGTTGGACCAATTGTAACATTATTAATTCAAAATGGTACATTAAGATTAGGAGATCCTATCGTAGTTGGAACAACATTTGGCAAAGTTCGAACTTTAAAGAATGATTTGGGTGAAGAAATAATGAATGCTTTACCTAGTCAACCAGTTGAAATAACAGGATTGAATGAAGTCCCACAAGCTGGAGATAAATTCATGGCTTTTGAAACTGAAAAAGAAGCAAGAAACATTGCAAATAATCGTCGTGAACAAGTAAAAGCTAATGCAACAGCTGGGTCAACAGCATTGACATTAGATGCTTTGTTCTCTAAAATTCAAGAGGGTGCTAAAGAAATTAATGTTTTAGTTAAAGCAGATGTTAATGGTAGTAGTGAAGCTGTTAAAAATGCTTTGGAAAAAATTGAAGTTGAAGGTGTTAAAGTAAACGTTATTCGTAGTAGTGTAGGTGCTATTAATGAATCAGATGTTGTTTTGGCAAAGGCTTCAAATGCAATTATTATTGGCTTTAATGTAAGACCAGATAACAAAATTAAAGACAGTGCTAAAGATTCTGGAGTTGAAATAAGACTTTATAATATAATCTATAAAGCTGTTGAAGAAATGGAAGCAGCAATGAAAGGTATGTTAGATCCAATATTTGAAGAAAAAGTAAGTGGTACTGCTGAAGTAAGACAATTATTTAAATTTTCTAAGGTTGGAACAATTGCTGGATCATATGTAACAGATGGTGTAATCAAGAAAGATTGTAAGGTTCGTATAATTCGTGATGGAATTGTTATATATGATGGAAATGTTAATAGTATTCAGAGAGAAAAAGATTCCGTTAAAGAAGTTAAAAAAGGCTTAGAATGTGGTATAACAATTGAAAATTATTCAGATATTAAAGTAGGCGACATCTTAGAATTTTATGAGATGGTAGAAATAAAGAAGTAGTAAAAAACTACTTCTTTTTGTTTCCTTGACAAAAAAGAAACTTAGTAGTAGAATAACGTGGCATTTGAAAAAAGGAGGGGAATTATGTCTAGAATATTAGTAGTACCTGAAGATGTAACTGAATATGAGTTAAGAGATATGGAAGTCGAAATAATCATTTTACATAAAAATATGAAAAGATTAGACATTCAATATGCACCATCACTTAAGAAAATTGTTTCTTTTAGTGATTATATAGTATTTGGGCCAAAAGAAGTTAAAACTGGTATGCCAGTTTTAAATAATTGTAAAAATTTAAATGAAATTATAACTTTTGGTTATATTAAGTTTAATACAATGATTTCAAATAATGGTTTAGAGCAAATATGTGCTTGGACTGGTATAAATAATTTGCCACCAACTTTAACTAGTGTAGGATCAGAATATTTTGGAACTTTTCCATGTTATTATTATGACTTATCATTACCAGTAGAAGAAGTTGATTCATCTTTAGTATATGCTTATCCTGTAATTCGCGAGTGTCCACTCCAAGTGGCAGACACTTTAATATGCAATGCGATTACAAATTATGATGAAGTATCAAGAACCAAGTTTAGAAAGAGATTAGCTAGAAATAGAATAACTAGAAATACTAGATAATTTATGATAAAATATAAACGAGGTGTTAATTATGAGTATTAAAATCAATCGTATTGAGAGTATATTAGTAAAAGAAATTAGTTATATACTTGCTAACGAAGTTAAAGATAAAGATATTAATTTTGTAACAGTGACAGCAGTAGATGTTACAAGTGATCTTAGTTATGCTAAAGTTTATGTTACAGTTTTAGATGATGACAAAAAAGAAACTACGATGGCTGCATTAAAAGATGCAAGTGGTTTCATTAGAAGTCAATTATTTGATCGCGTTGATATGCGTAATGTGCCAGAATTAACATTTGTTTATGATGAATCAATCGCATATGGAAAGAAAATAGAAAACTTAATTGAAGAAATTAAAAATAAAGAAAATTAATTGACTATATCGATTAGTTATGTTATATTCTATGTGTTAGTTGAGAAGAGAAATAATAAAATAACAATGGTAAATAGAAAACTAGTGGTTGATGAAAACTAGTCAAATTGTTAATAATAAAATACATTCTTGGAGCTAAAACGTTGATCGCGTTAAGATATTAAGAGCATAATAAGCATTATGAAATAAGGTGGTACCGCGAGATTTCGTCCTTATAACATAATGTTTTTTTATTTAATGGAGGTATTATATGGATTATTTTAAATATGTTGATTACACTTGTCTAAAAGCTGATGCTAGCATGCGCGATATTGAAGCTCTCTGCAATGAAGCTATTAAATATCATTGTGCAAGTGTATGTGTAAATCCTTATTATGTAAGACTTGCACATGAACTTACAAAAGATTCAACAACAGTTGTTACTTGTGTCGTAGGTTTTCCTTTAGGTGCAAATTCAACTAAAGTTAAATCTTTAGAAGCAATTGAGGCTATCGAAGATGGAGCGAGTGAAATAGATTTAGTCATTAATATTGGGGCTTTAAAGAATAAAGACTACGAATATATTAAAGATGAAATAGAAGAAATTCGTGATTCAATTGATGGCAAAACTTTAAAAGTAATTGTTGAAACATGTTATTTAAATGAAGCCGAACTAAAAAAAATGGTTGAAATATGTAATGAAACATTCGTAAGTTTTATAAAGACATCAACTGGATATGGAACTAGAGGAGTGTCTTTAGAAGATATTGATATTATAAATAAGTATAAAGAAGAATTTTTAGAAATTAAAGCGAGTGGTGGAATCAGAGATTTAGAAATGATTCATGCCTTACTTGATAAAGGGGTAACTCGTTTTGGAATGAGCAATATTGATTGTTTGAAAGGAAGTAAAGAATGAAATTATATGAAGATTTAAAATGGCGTGGTCTTATTAAAGATGTTGCCAGTGCTGACTTAGAAAAAGTATTAAATGGAGAACCTATTAGTTTTTACTGGGGAACAGATCCAACTGCTGATAGCTTAACAATTGGTCATTATTCATCACTTATCACGGCCAAAAGACTTGCAAAAGCTGGACATCATCCGATACTTCTTGTAGGTGGTGCAACAGGTTTAATTGGTGATCCAAGACCAACTGCTGAAAGAGAAATTATCTCTAAAGAAACATTAGATAAATATTTTGAAGCCATAAAAAAACAAGTGTCAGATATATTTGATGGCAATGTTGAAATTGTAAATAATTATGATTGGTTTAAAAATATTTCTTGGATTGATTTTTTAAGAGATGTTGGTAAATATATCAACATCAATTATATGCTTGATAAAGATATCATTAATAGAAGACTTGAAACAGGAATTACATTCGCAGAATTTGCTTATACTTTAATGCAAGGATATGATTACTTATATTTGTATGAAACAAAGAATGTAACTCTTCAGTGCGCAGGTTCTGATCAATGGGGTAATATAACTACCGGAGTTGATTTGATTCAAAAGAAACTAGGTAAACAAGTAAATGCATTTACAATGCCACTTATTCTTGATGCAACCGGTAAGAAAATAGGTAAGAGTGAAGGTAATGCTTTATGGTTAGATTTAAATAAAACAACATCTTATGAAATATATCAATATTTAATTAATTCTGATGATTCTAAAGTAGAAGAATACTTAAAAGTATTTACTTTCTTAACTAAAGAAGAAATTGAAGATGTAATGAGACGTCATAATGAACATCCAGAAGAGAGAATTGCCCAGAAAACACTTGCTAAAGAATTTATCACTGATTTACATGGTGAAGCTGAATATGAAAAAGCTTTAAAAATGAGTGAAGTATTATTCAGTGGTAATTTAGATGGACTTTCAAAAGAAGAAATTGAAATATGTTTTAAAGGAGTACCAAGCTTTGAAATAAAAGAAAGTATTACTTTAATAGATATGTTAGTTAATAATGGTGTTGCAACTTCAAGAAGAGAAGCAAGAGAATTCCTTGCCAGTGGAGCAATTACTATTAATGGCAACAAAGTAACTGATGAAAATATGAGTATTACTAAAGATATTGCTTTATTTGGAGAATTATTAGTTGTCCGTAAAGGTAAGAAAAAATATTATTTGGTTAAAATTGCATAAAAAAAGCACATCATTGTGCTTTTTTTTATTCGATATATTCACTTACAGTAGGATTAATACTTGGATCTATTTTGGCTCCAGTTCCTTTTAGATTAGCCATTGAGAATATTCTTTCAACCCCTGTGAAATTTTTGTTTCGCATGTCAACACCTTCTAAATTGATTAGAATAGGTGAGTTGTAATTTAGATAGTGTTGAGGATTAATATTAGCATTTGTGTAACTAAGATCTAATGTATAATTCTCAATAGGTTTGTTATCTATTGCAGTTCCTTTATAGAAATTGTCTAATTTGAAGTCTATTTTACTATAATCAATACAATTAATATCGTAATGTCTCAATATCATATTTTGCTTAAATTCTTCATGTATATCATGACGATTACATGGAAATGGATTTTGACCAGTGATTTTTTTAAACTCTTCAGGTGATATCCTAGAGTTAGTTATGAATATCTTGTTTGGCTCAATATATGGAGAGACATTTATGCAAGATCCTATAGCACCAGTAATATTGGCTCCAGTATTTTTTAAATTAGCCTTACTAATTTTAACTTTGCTTAAATCTAAGCCTCTCATATCTATGCCTTCTAAATTGGCACCTTCCAAACTATAAGGATGCTTACGTGAACTTTCTTTTGGAATAACTATAGCATTGGTATAACTTAAGTTTACATTTTTAAAAGGTCTGAAAGTTAATTTAGCCTTAAAAGTATCTCTTTTATAAAAATTGAGATTCGTTAAATCATAATCTCTCAATGCTTGATTACCAAAATCATTTTTAGGCAGTGGATTTAATTTTGTCTTATCACGGAATGTGAAACAATCTATTTCTCTTCCATATGAAATGTCGATTAATTTTTTAAACCCAATTTCTGGTTGCTTATGTTCTTTATATTCTAAGCCTCTTGCTTTAACAAGATCTATAAAGTCATGTTTATCAAGCCTATCATTATTAGATGCTTGAATAGGTTTACTACTCATGATATTTAAGTCTTTTAAACATAATGATTTTATTTTCATCGCGAAGTTAAATTTCGGATCAGTTAAATCATTTAACTGGCTTATTATGTTATCAGTACTTAATTCATAAGTTTCACGTTCAACCATTTTATAAAGAAATTCAATTAATTTTTCATATACTTTTTCACATTCATCAGGATTATGTTTATCATATAAATACATAAAAGAATTCAATGTTTTTGTTATTTTATCGAATTGAATTACTTCATTTTCTGAAATCTTTTTCATATTGGAAAGCAAATCTGAGAGAGATTTTAAGTGCTTTAAACTAGGCAATAAATCCTTTTCTAGTTCAAAAGTGTATCTAGACATAAGATTAGTATCTGCAAAATCTAATTTGCCAGTTTTCTTAAGTACATTTTTGTATTTATCATTTAAATATGCATAAAAAGACTTGTAATCTTCGGTTTTTTCCTTAAAATAGCCAGATTCATCTAGATTAGCAAATTGAACTTCAATTATGTTTTTTAAATTTTCAACAGCCTCTTTCATACTTTCCACCCAATTATAATTATAGCAAATTTAAAGACAATAAAAAAGCACTTTATGTGCTTTTTATTATCTATTATAGAATTCAACGATGAATGATTCATTAATATCAATATTAAGTTCATCTCTATTTGGATATCTAACATAAGTACCAGCTAATTTAGCTTCGTCAAAGTTAACAAATTCAACTCTCTTAGTAGTTGCTTCTAAGGCTGCTTTAACTGCTGGATGTTCTTTAGATTGTTCCTTAATTGCAATAACATCTCCTGGAACACATCTGTATGAAGGAATATTTACCTTTTTACCATTAACAGTTATGTGACCATGATTAACAAGTTGACGAGCACCTTGTCTAGTTGTTGCAAATCCTATACGATATACTAAATTGTCTAAACGACTTTCTAAAAGTTTTAAGAAATCTTCACCATGAACACCTCTTAATTTACCAGCTTCAACAAAAGTTTTGTGGAATTGCTTTTCAGTTAATCCATACATGAATTTAACTTTTTGTTTTTCTTGTAATTGAGCACCATAGTTAGATAATTTCTTACCTCTTTTACTACCATGTAATCCTGGAGCATATGGCTTCTTAGTTAGTTCTTTACCAGTTTCTAATGTTGAAAAACCATATCTTCTTGATTTACGGTAACTTGGACCTGTATATCTTGCCATGATTTTTCCTCCTTTCGTTTGATCAGAGGCTAATTTGTCAGATCTTAGGGTGTTTATTCAAATATTTTCGCTTTTCAGCTAAAGTTACTAATAACCAATAATGTAATAAACGCGTTAAAATCTTCATATTAGCGCTGCATGCAAAATGATTATATTATTAAATCATATATTAGTCAAGTTTTTTCTATAATTTTGTTCTTTTTCTTTATTCCTTAGTATTGTATAAACTTCATTTAATTTTTCAAAAGAGAATCCATTATCGAGAAGAGTACTAATCGCCTGATTTCTAATTTCTTCAGGAATTAGTTTATTTATAGATAGGAGTAAATTAAAATAATTATCATTTTTAGCATTACTATTTAAAACAATAAAACCGAAGACTTCAGTGAATCTTTTAAGTAAATAATTTGTTCTTTTGACACCATAAAATGGTTCGTTTTTTAGAAGTACTGTATCGATTTCTGGACATAACATTTCTGAAGCGAAATAATTAATTGCCATTCCTCTAGAAAAAGTAGGATTAACAAAAGCCAATTTGTATTTAAGCTTTGGATCACTTGTATTTTTTAAAAGATCGACATTTATTATTTCAGCAATATTTACATTAATTGCAAAAGTCTTATCAAATTTTCCTGTGTGAGGATCTCTAGCATTAAATAAAGCATTCATACGATATAAAATACTATCTTCTATTTCAAAAATAGACGCAAATAAAGCTTCATCAAGATTTATAATTTCCTTATCACTTAATACCGTAAGAATATAATCAAATAGATTAGGGTTTTTTATAATCATAGATACATAAGCATTTTCTTCATCTAGAAAATCTTGCAATAAGCGACATACACTTTCATAAATAGATGAATTAATGCCTTTTCTTTGTTCTAACTCTTCTAGTTTTTGAAGAACATTCATTATTTTGATTTCTGTTTGAAATAAATCTTCTAAATAATTCTTGTCATTAGTACGTGCCATAATTATTCTTCTTTCTCTTAAAAACATTTTAGCATAAAAAAGAAAATAATCAATATTAAAAAAAATAGCAAAAAAATTCAAAAAATGTGGTAAAATATAATTGATAGTAGGAAGGTATTGATAGTGTGGGTAATAATACATTGATTATAATCACTGTTGTTGGTATAACTGTAGCATTAATAGTCGCAATTATATGTATTTTGCGTCACTTTTATAATAAAAAAATATCAGAGAAAATAGAACAATTGGATATTGAAAAAAATACTATTGCTTCTTTACCAATTACTCCAGAATTAGCTAAAATTGAGGCTTTCTTGAAAAATGACAAGATTGAAGAAATGTATAAGTGTTGGCAAGAAAAATTAGAAATAATTCGTGAAAAAGAGATACCAGAGATAAATGATATGTTGCTTGATACGGATTATACTTTAAAGCAAAAAGATTATAAAAATGTGACTCTTAAATTGTCAAAACTGGAGATTGCCATATATAAAGTAAAGTCTGATTCTGAAAATTTATTAAGTGATATTAGAGCAATTACGTCAAGTGATGAAAAGAATAGAATAATCATAACTAAGTTAAAATCAGATTATCGTGATTTGTTAGCCAAATTTGAAGAAAACAGATCAGATTATCGTGATATTGCAACTTCAATATCAGTTCAATTTGAAAATATCAATAAGAGATTTGAAGCATTTGAAAAAGCAATGTCTAAAAATGATTATACTGAAGTTACAAAAATCTTAAGAGCAATAGATGAAATGCTTAAACATATGGCAGTCGTTTTAGAAGAAGTTCCTTCAATTGTACTGTTAGCATATGAAATATTACCAGGAAAAATTAAGGATTTAAAAGCGACTTATAAGAAGATGACTGATGATAATTATCCTCTTGATTACATGAATATTGAATATAATATCAATGAAGCGAATAAAAAGATTCAAGATATTATTACACGTTGCAAGATGCTTAATCTAGAAGATAGCTTATTTGAGCTTAAAGTATTGAGCGATTATTTTGATACTACTTTTGCAGATTTAGAAAAGGAAAAAATAAATCGTGAAAATTATGACAGTATCAATAAAATATATGTTACTAAAGCTGCAAGAACTAATAAGTTAGTAAAAGAAATGTTCAATAAGATTCCTGAATTAAAGAAAACTTATAAGCTTTCTGATACTGATGTTGAGATATTCACGAATGTTCGTGATGATTTGAATACCTTAAATGAAGATTACAAACTTTTAATGAGCTATACTGGTAATCATGCATTTGCATATTCACAATTAACTAAAGAAGTTGAAAATTTGATTGTTCGTTTGGAAAGAATTGAGAGTCATTTAGATGTTTCAATGGATTCAATAGGTAATATGAAAGAAGATGAAGGTAGAGCTCGCGAACAACTTGATGAGATTTTGGCCATCTTAAAGGAATCTTCAGACAAGATGCGTGAAGTAAATCTCCCTGTAACTCCTAAATCATATTATGTTGAGAGAGATGAAGCAGCTTCTGCTGTTAAGGAAATTGTTCGTGAGTTAGAGAAAAAGCCAATCACGATTACAATTTTAAATACAAGAGTAGATACTGCACGTGATTTAGCACTTAAACTTCTTGCTAAGACAAAAGAGTTAATTAAAAATGCTAACTTTGCAGAATTCGCGATTGTCTATGGTAATCGTTATCGAACAAGTGTTGATGGCTTAGATAAAAATTTAACATATGCTGAGGTTTTATTTAACAAAGGTGAATATAAAAAGTCGTTAGAATTAACAATTAATTGTTTGAATAGAGTAGAACCAGGAATATATGAAAAATTAATTAATTTATATACTGAAAGTAAATAAAAGTAGCAATTTTTGCTGCTTTTTTTGAATGCCATGATATAATTAATATAGGGTAAAAGGGTGATAAGATGGAAAGTGAAATTTCATATAACCAAATAATAAAAATCGCGATAGGAGTAGCAGCTTTAATAATAGTTATTATTTTGATATCATTATTTACATCAAAAGAAGATAACAAAATAGTTGAAGTACAAAGTATTATGCTTGAAACAAAAAATGTATCACTCCTTAAAGGTAATAGTTATCAATTAAAAGTTAATATAGCACCCATAAATGCTAACAATAAAACAGTGACTTATTTGAGTAACAATAACTATGTTGCAACTGTTAGTGAGAGTGGCTATGTAAGAGCTATTAATCCAGGTGAAGCAAAGATAAGTGTAATAAGTGCTAATGGGAAACAAGATCAATGTCTTGTAGTTGTCGAAGATGAAAAAATTCCGGTTAGTTCAATATCACTGGAATATGAGGATTTAGTTTTAACTGAGGGAGAGAGTATTACATTAAATACAAAAGTTGAGCCATCAAATACAACAGATCATAATTATATTTGGACTAGTGATAATGCTAGTGTTGCATCTGTTGTTGATGGAGTTGTTACCGGAATAAAAGCTGGCGAAGCTTTAATTATGGTAAAAACAGAGAATAATAAAGTAGCTATTTGCAATGTCGAAGTTCGTGAAAAAGTAACTGGAATTAAACTTGATATAGATGAAAAAACAGTAGCTATAGGTAATACTTTGAATATTAAGGCAACCTTAGAGCCTGCTGGCACAACTGCTAAAATAAATTGGACAAGTAGCAATCCTAGTGTTGCAGATGTTTCCAATGGAACTGTAACTGGAAAAGAAGTAGGAGAAACTACAATAACAGCAGAGAGCAATGGCAAAAAAGCTACTGCTAAGATAAAGGTAAAAGTTGTAACAACTAGTGATATTTACACTTTTAAATATAACAATAACAAGCCTACAATTAAGTGCAACTCTTATACTTCTTCTGATAAAATAAGACTTGAAGATCAACTTAAACGTGCTATTGAAAGAGTAGGATATGGAACTCGTGCAGGAGTCGTTGAAGCAGCAAGATTTTTTGTCGGAGGACTGGACTATAAGATACCATACCAGGGGACTGTCAAAGGATATACGGATGTTGGGAGATATAATCGTGAAGGTTTGAATCTTGGAACTTCTAGTGGTTGGGGATGTAAAATCCCTGGGACATCTGAGCAAGGAATTGATTGTACAAATTTTGTAAGATGGGCATTCATTAATGGTGGTCATGGAAATAAGAGCCCAATGTCATCATCAAATACATATAAAACAGCTGAAGTTGTGAGTCAAATTAGACCAGGTGATTTAATGTATTCACCTTGCACTAGCAAGGAGGGAAAATGTGCTAGTCAAGATTACACTCATGTAGGAATTGTAATTGGAGTCGATGAAACTAAGATATATGTTGCCGAATCTAGAAGTGAGTCATCATCAGATGGAACAGTAGTTACAGAATGGCAAAAAAATAATATGCCAAAAACTGGTAAATTCTCAATTGTAAGACTAGTTCCATATGCAGGTGATGGTAAATTAACAGATATGTGGGATTAAGGACAAAAAGCATTTTACTTTTTGTCTTTTTTATGTATAATCTTATTGGGTGATTCAAATGGATAAAATAATAATGATTAAATATGGTGAATTAACTACTAAAGGTGATAACCGTGGAACATTTATTAAATTACTAGCTGAGAATATTAAAAATGCTATGAATGACTATGAAATAAATATTACTTATGATTTTTCAAGAATGTTTATTGATTCAAATAATATAGATAATAAATTTATAAATAAATTAAAAAATATCTTTGGTATTCATAGCTTTGTTATATGCAAAAAAATAAATTCTAATGATGAAGACGAGATAAAAAAAGAGGCTTTAGCTTTAATGAAAGAAGAAAATTTTAAAACATTTAAAGTTGAAACTAAAAGATCAAATAAAAAATTCCCGATAGAAAGTATGGAATTTAGTCGTATAATTGGAGGAATCATTTTAAAAAATATTGATTGCAAAGTTGATGTTCACAATCCTGATGTTACTTTGAATATCGAAATTAGAAATGGAATGACTTTGATTTATACTAAGGAAGTAATGGGGAATGAGGGCTATCCAGTAGGTGTTCAAGGTAAAGGTCTTTTGATGATAAGTGGCGGAATAGATTCACCAGTGGCAGGTTATTTATCACTTAAAAGGGGAATTGCATTGGAATGCTTATATTTTGAAGCAATACCTCATACTAGTTTAGAAGCAAGAGAAAAAGTTAAGAAACTTGTTAGAACTTTAAATGAGTACTCAGGTAATATAAAACTATACGTGGTTCCTTTTACTAAGCTACAAGAAGAAATCTATAAGAATTGTGATCCCACATACAATATAACAATATTAAGAAGAATGATGTATCGTATAGCAACTAGATTTGCAAGAAAAAGAAATTGTAAAATCATCATTAATGGTGAAAACATTGGGCAAGTTGCGAGTCAAACATTATCTAGTATATCTGTTATAAACGAAGTAACAACTATGCCTGTTATAAGACCTGTTGTTTGCTTTGATAAATTAGAAATTATCAAATTAGCTAAAGATATCAACACTTATGAGACAAGTATTTTACCTTATGAGGATTGCTGTACTATATTTGTACCAAAGCATCCTGTAATTAATCCATCTCATGAAAAATGTGAAATTGAAGAGGCTAAATTTGATTATGAGGTATTAGTTAAAGAATGTGTTGAAAACATATTTAAAGTTGAATTAAAGGATGATTTTAATAACTATTTATAGTATCAAATGAATTTTAAAATCCACAATAATAGTGGAGGGGTAATTTGACAACAAAAGAAGCACAAGATGCTATAAAGAAAGAAATATTAAATGAATTAGATTTTTATGACATCAAATATAAAAAATATGATAATGAATATAGAAGAGCAATTGTTGAGAAAAAATAAAAAAGGCAATTGCCTTTTTTTATTCTGAAATTAAATCATTAAAATTCTTTTGAACAATATCCCATTCATTTTTATCTGAAATTCCAAGTAAAGAGAAATCAGTTTCAGTTTCTTTTAAAATTGAAATGTATGCTTTTATATGTTCTGCATCAACTGGTTCTTCAAAAGTATATGCGATATATTCTTTCTCAGGATATTCATCTACTGTAAAAATATCAATAACTTTAATTTTGTATTTAACTCCATTTTCACCTGATACTACTAGTTCATTCTCCATATTATCCCTCAATTCTTTTATCTTGTTCTAGTTGCAGCAATACTAGCGTGCAATTCAACAACTTGTGTTGGTAATGTTAATCCTGTTCCTCCAACAAGATAACCTGTTTTTCTTTTTAATCCCCAGTATAGCTCTTCAGCATTTCTTTTACCAATTATTTTCTTATCGACTTTCTTTAATTGATTTAAAGTGCGTCGCATTTGACGTTTATAATTTCCTTTTTTCTCAATACTTGTTATTGCCTGAGCATTTCTTATAATGCTTTCTCTTTTAGCAACAGCATTATCGATTTTTTTTGCTTTATGCTTAGTTAATCTTCCACCATATAATTCTCTTTCTGCATGTTTAATAGCTTTCTTAGCATTATATGCATCCGTAGCAGTTCTTGCAGTTGCTTGAGCATGATAGGCATCGCTAAGATTTGATATTAATTCGCGAAATTTTATTGAATTAAACTGCTCATCAATTATTGTTTGATTACGTTCACGTCTAATTTCACTCGCTTTAACAGTTATAGATCTTTGATGTTTGCCAATTTGACCAACTTTTTTTCTTAATCGTGTAAGAGCTCTATTAGTTGAATTCAATTTTTTTAATTGTCTATCAATTTGATGGACGAGTAGTTTGATTTCTCTCTTATCATGATTTCTTTCAGCAATTTCTAAATCTCTTTGTAATTCATCTAACTTTTCTAAAAGATCACCAGCATTATGAGTGGCTTTATCAAAAATTTTTTCTTGGCCCTTAGTCATTCTTCCAATATCAGTTTTTAAATCAGATCTGATTATACCATTTGCTTTAAGATGATTAATTGCTGTATCAAAATTTCCAATAAAATCTACAAGCTGTATAAATTTATCACTGGCAGCAGCTAATTCAAATGCTGCTGCACCTCTTGTTATATTAAACATCTGGTCAGCAGTCATTGCATATGCATATTTATAAGCAAAATCAGTATAATCTTTTAATTTAAAAGCTCTTAAAACATCTGCTTTTAAATTATTCAATTGTGTTATCACAGTAGATTCAGTTGGTGTACCTAACTCACCAATTCTTCCTCTTAAAGTAGTAACTTGTCCTTGAAGTGTTGCTTTTTGAGCATCTGTAAGCATCATTGCATTAATTATTGCACTTATTCTGTTTAATTCATTATTGAATGCATCTGCTGTCATTCTATTTCACCACTTTCTAAAAGCATATTTTTATATGCCTCATTTACTATCGTTTGTTCTTCTTCACTCATTGAATTAAGTGAAAAATAATTGTCGTTTTCATTTAATACTGAGATATATGATTTGATAGTATCTGGACTTCCTTGTTCACCAAAAGTGTAAACAATATAATTTTTATCAGGATATTCATCTACTGTAAATGTATCTATAACCATTATTTGCCAATCTCTACCATCGGCGGTTTTTACGGTCAAAAGATTGTCCAAATTATATCACTTCACTATTCTAATAAAATTATACTAGAAAAAAATATAAAAGTAAACAAAAAAAGGTATAACCATACCTTTATTTTGATTTTAAATTATTTCCAATGCGCATATCTAAAAAAGCCTTTGGAAGTTCTATCGAAGAGCCTCCTATTAATGCAATAGGTTTATTTAAATCACGATAAATTCTATTAGCTTTATGACCAAATATTTGCTTGTCAAGCTCTTTTAATTGCTCTACACGTATTTGATATTCTTCGTTTTGAACAGTTCCATACATTGCTCTCATTTGATTTAGTTCATTAGCAAGGCGATCACGTTGACGCAACAAATCTGGATTTACATTTTTCTTTATTCCGACTTTTTTTGTCTCTTGCTTTAATTCAGAATTAAGACCTTGAGTATAAGTTCCTCTTTTAGCTTCAGTTTCTTCATCAAGTTGAGCTTTTAATTTATCCAAATCTTCTTTATTAGAAGTTAAACTCATTTCTTTTTCTATCGCAGAAGGAACGTGCTCAATTTTCCTTTGAAGATCTTGAGCTCTATTTACACTGGCAGCGAGTGAATTAGCTCTTCTTTGAGCCATTTCTTGTGCTGTTACAACTGAAGCAGCTTGTTGAACAGGCGGTTCTTGCTTAATTGGAGCAGCTTGTTGAACAGGAGCTTCTTGTTTAACTGGAGTCGCTTGTTGAACAGGAGCTTCTTGTTTAACTGGAGTCGCTTGTTGAACAGGAGCTTCTTGCTTAGCTGGAGTCGCTTGTTGAATCTGAACTTCTTGTTGATTAGACTTTATGAATTGAGTTGTTTTGCCATATAATTTTTTTCTTCTTTTTCCTCGCTCTAATCTAGCATGACAATATTTTTCATAATCCATATCATTTATTTGATTTGCTGCCTTAGCATTGCGAATACTTAATGATAAATTACTTTCCATGTGATTTAGTTCTTTTTGCTCAGATCTATATTTAGCAATTAATTCATCTATTTTTTCTTGAGTTTTAGCATTAAAAATTTGCTGACTGATATCTTCAAGCTCGTGAAATTTTGCATCGATTTCAATGGTACGCGCATCTATGGCTGAAGTTAAATCATCATCTTTTGCTGCCATAATAGCATTTACCACACGTTTTTGCTCTTCAGTCATAACTGGACCAGGTATTGAAAATCTGCCTAGGTTGATACTTTCAATTTGTCGAAGTAATAGATTCTTTTGCGCTTGTAAAAGTTCCAAATTTGCAGTAGCAATTTGTAATCGTTCAGGAAATTTTGCTTTTCTTACTGGATCTTGTTCGGTTTCAATACCTTTTTTAAGACTATTAATAGCTCTATGAAAATCAAATATTTCAGAATTGATTATAGATAATCTAGTTAGATACCCAGCAAAGACAAGCTTGTAAAATTCTTCAAGAGATCCTATTTTATTTAAATCTATGTTAAGATTATAGTTCAACTTATATCACTCCTATATTCTAATAAAATTATACTAGAATGACTTCAAAAAGTAAATTGAAATTACAATATTTTATCAATAAGCCCGTATTTACTGGCCTCATCTGCGTCCATGAAATTATCTCGCTCTGTATCTTTTAAAATTTTATTAATAGTATGTCCAGTGTTACTTGCAAGAATCTTATTTAGTTTGTTTTTGATCTTTAATATTCTCTCAGCAGCTATCTGAATTTCAGTTGCTTGACCTTTGGCCCCTCCAAGAGGCTGATGAATCATAACTTCACTATTAGGTAAAGCATATCTTTTTCCTTTTTTTCCAGAAGACAAAATAAACGCTGCCATACTTGCTGCTTCACCAATACATATTGTTGAAACATCACTTTTTATAAAATTCATAGTGTCATATATAGCCATTCCACTAGTTATACTTCCACCTGGAGAATTAATGTAGATACTTATATCGTCATGATTGAGTGAATCGAGATAGAGTAATTCTGAAACGATGAGATTAGAAAGATTGTCATCTATTTCACCACTTAGCATGATAATTCTATCTTTTAAAAGCCTTGAATAAATATCATATACATGCTCACCATTTTGGTTTTTTTCAATAATTGCTGGAATATTCATAAAATTCATCCTCTCTTTACTAGAATATACTGTAAAGGACGTGAATATACTTAAAAAAATGTGACAAAAGTTCATATTTTTGATACAATTATATAGATAAGGTAGGGGTGATACTTATGGAACGTATGGTTAGAATAAACTTTCGCGATAAAGTTTTAAAAGAATATCCAGCCGGGACAAAGTTGACAGAAATAGCAAAAGAATTTCAAAAATATTTCAATTATAAAATATTGATAGCAAAGGTAGATAATGAATTAACTTCTTTAGAAGCAGAAGTAACTAAAAAATGTGATATAGACTTTTATGATCGCTCATCTATTATTGGAAACGGAATATATGGGCGTAGTTTACAATTTATTCTAGTTTTAGCAGTGAGAAGACTATTAGGCAAGACTGCTGATGTCATTGTTGAAAACTCAATTGACAAGGGAGTTTATTGTGAAATTGTCAATGCTGAGATTGATAAAAATACTGTTAAAGAATTAGAAAAAGTAATGCATGAAATAGTAAAAGAAGACTTGATTTTTACTAAAGTAAATGTTTTAAGAAGAGATGCAATTAAATACTTTAAGAGTGAGAAAAAACAAGATAAAGTCAATGTACTTAAATATATAAGTAATACTTTTGTCAGCCTATATCGTGTTGATGATGTATATGACTATTTTTATGGATTTTTAGCAAATTCAACATCATTAATCGATGATTTTAAGATGACATATATTGCTGAAAATGGTTTTGTTTTAAGTTCTCCAACTGTATATAATCCTGAATGCACTTATAATTATATTCATCACAAGAAATTATTTGACAAATTCAGGGAATACTCTAAATGGGGAGATTGTATCGATGTTGGAAATGCAGCTGATTTAAATGAGTTCGTTTCAAAAGGAAGTTATGGTGAATTAATTCGTTTATCTGAAGCATATTATGATAGTCAATTAACTCGTATTGCAGATCAAGTTTATGAAAATAGAAAAAACATCAAAATTATTCTAATTGCTGGACCATCTTCCAGCGGAAAAACAACGACTGCTAAGAAACTTCAAACTTACTTGGGTAGTAAAGGAATTAAAACTCATCCAATAGGTATTGATGACTATTATGTTAATCGTGAGAAAACTCCTAGAGATGAGAATGGCGACTATGATTTCGAATGTATTGAAGCAATTGATTTAAAACTATTCAATAAACATTTATCTAAATTGTTGGCAGGAGAAAAGATTGAGCTTCCAACATTTAACTTTATAACTGGTGAAAGAGAATATCATGGTAAAACTATGTCAATTGGTGAAGATGAGATAATAATTGTTGAAGGATTACATGCATTAAATGATGAGCTTACTTCATCAATTGAAAATCGTTACAAATATAAGATTTACATAAGTCCATTAACACAACTTAATATAGATAATCATAATCGTATATATACGAGTGATACAAGAAGACTACGTAGAATTGTTCGTGATAGTCGCACTCGTGGATATACTGCTGAAGAAACATTGAAACGTTGGCCGAAGATAAGAGAAGGGGAAGAAAAGTATATATTCCCATATCAAGATGCGGCTGATACGATTGTTAATTCGGCTATGATTTATGAAATTGGAGTCTTAAAGGTTTATGCTGAACCATTACTATTCTCAGTTCCTGAAAATAGTGAGGTATATCCAGAGGCTAGGAGGTTAATCAATTTCTTGAGAAACTTCTTGCCAATACCAACAGATCAGATTCCAATTAACTCGGTCATAAGAGAATTTGTTGGTGGAAGTTGTTACGAATAGGAGGTTATAAAATGATAAGAGTAGCAATTAATGGTTTTGGAAGAATAGGGCGTTTAGTATTCAGAATAATGGAAAAGAATCCTAATTTAAAGGTTGTTGCAATCAATGACTTAACTGATCCTGCACAACTTGCCTATTTACTAAAGTATGATACTTCACATCGTACTTATATGAAAGATGATATAAGTTATGATGAACATAATTTAATCGTGAAAGGAAGAAAAATTCCAGTATATGCTGAAATGGATCCTGCAAATCTGCCATGGAAAAAATTAGCTATTGATGAAGTATTTGAATGTACAGGTAAATTTACTGAAAAGGAAAAGGCAATGGCTCATATTACAGCAGGTGCTAAGAAGGTAATTATATCAGCTCCGGGTAAAGGTGATATGAAAACGATTGTCTTCAATGTTAATCACAAGACTTTGGCAGGAACTGAAAAAATTATCAGTGCAGCTAGTTGTACGACAAACTGCTTAGCTCCAGTATTGGATGTACTTGATCGCAAATTCGGAGTTGAAAGAGGATTCATGACAACGGTTCATGCTTATACAAATGATCAATCAATTCTAGACATTGCTCACAAAAAAGGTCATATGGCTCGTCGTGGTCGTGCAGGTGCAGCTAATATTGTTCCATCATCAACTGGAGCAGCAACTGCAATTGGGCTTGTATTACCAAAATTAAAAGGTAAACTTGCCGGTGGAGCATTACGTGTTCCGACGACAACTGGGTCTGTGGTTGATTTAACTGTTAAATTAAAGAAAAATGTAACGGCTGAAGAAATCAATAAAGCTTTTGAAAAATATCAAAATGATACTATCAAAATAACATATGATCCAATTGTTTCAAGTGATGTAATTGGTACTCATGAGGGAGCTATTGTCGATGGATTATTAACTACAGTTCTTGATGACAATGGTGAACAGTTAGTAAAAGTTACTGCATGGTATGATAATGAAATGGGTTATAGTGCTCAAATGGTACGTGTAGCTGAATACTTAGGAAGAAAAAAATGAAAAAAAACGCATTTACACTCATTGAGACAATTGGAGTCATTATCGTAATTGCACTTGTTGCGACAGTCACTATTCCAATAATCATAAATTCTAATGATCGCGATCGTGTAGCCGAACAGGAAAAAGCCGACATTAAGGCTTCTTTGGACTACTATTTTGATGCGCATCCAGATAAGAAAAGTGAACTCAGAGAAAATGGTGAAATAATAATTCAAGCCAGTGATTTAATCAATGAGGGATATATTCGTGAGATAACAAAATTTAAGAATATAAAGGTAACCTATAATGAAGATGGTACTTATAATGTAAGTGCTGGATAGAAAGGTTTATATGAAAAAGAGTATAAAAGATTTTGATTTAAACAAAAAAAGAGTAATTATAAGGGTAGACTTTAATGTGCCAATTAAAGATGGAGTTATTACAGATGATAATCGTATAGTTGAAAGCTTAGAAACTATCAACTATGCAATTAATCATAATGCTAAAGTAATTCTCTTGTCACATCTTGGCAGAGTTAAAGAAGAAGCAGATTTAGCTAAAAATGACTTAAAACCAGTTGCTAAAAGATTGGAAGAATTATTAAAACGTAAAGTTATTTTTGCAAATAAAACACGCGAATTAGAACCATTAGTAGATAAGATGAATTATGGTGATGTTTTACTTGTTCAAAACACTCGTTATGAAGATTTAGATGGCAAGAAAGAGAGTGGAAATGATCAAGAACTTGGTTCTTACTGGGCTTCTTTAGGCGATATTTTTATCAATGATGCCTTTGGTACATGTCATCGCGCTCATGCATCTAATGTTGGAATAGCAAGCCACTTACCAAGCGGAGTAGGATTCTTAGTTGAAAAAGAATTAAATGCTTTTGAACCAGTTTTAATCAATCCAGAAAGACCATTTACGGTTATAATGGGTGGTGCTAAAGTAAGTGATAAAATTGGTGTTATTGAAAACTTAGTCAATAAAGCTGATCATATCTTAATTGGTGGCGGAATGGCTTATACATTCTTGAAGGCAAAAGGAATAGATATTGGTTCATCTTTGTTAGATGATGAATCTATTGATTTCTGCAAAAAAATGTTATCAAAGAATGAAAAAAAGATAGTTTTACCAATCGATCATGTTTGTGCAAATGAAATAAGTGATACTGCAAAGGTAACTATATCTGAAGATATCACTGGAATTGGGCTAGATATTGGTCCAAAGACAATCGAGTTATTCAAGTCATATTTAGAAAACAGCAAGACAATTGTTTGGAATGGACCAGTAGGTTATAGTGAACTATCTAATTTTGCAAATGGAACTAAAAAATTAATGGATATAATTACATCTACCGATGCCTTAACAATTGTTGGTGGTGGCGATACAGCCGCAGCTGCAATTAAGTTAGGATATAAAAATAAGTTTAAACATATTTCAACTGGTGGTGGAGCTTCACTTGAATTATTAGAAGGTAAAGTTCTTCCAGGAATAGAAATAATAGAGGAAAAATAAAAAATCTCATATGAGATTTTTTTATTTTATTATACAAGTATAACCGCTTTTTTCCATTTCTGGCTTTAAATCTTGCAAACTAATTCTAGCTTCAAATATTTTACTAAAGTCATAGTTATTATAATCTAAGGTACCATCAAATAATTCTGGATCCATTGTGAATACCGCAACAGCATAATTTCCTTCTGGATAAACGTCTGTTCTAACGCCTTTTTCAATTGCTTTGCTATATTCTTCTCTTAACTTGTCTACAGCCTCATCAAATTTATCTTTGTCGGAAGCAATGGCGCTTAAATTGAACTTAAGCATCATTTTGTATTCTGTAATCTTTTTACCTTTGAATGCTAAATCATGTATTTCGGTAAAAGAAAGTCCCGATGAATATCCATTCTTACTACATGAGAGAGTTTCAACTTTACTATCTCCAATAGTGCATCCAGACAATAGAACACAACTAAGTATTAGTGCAACTATTAAAATTCCTTTCTTCATTTTGTTCTCCCTTCTATTTTAATTATAGATTTAATAGAAATAATTGTAAATAAATCACTTGTAAAGTTTACAGTTTTGTATTAATATATATGGTGTGGTGAAGTATGGATAGAAAGAATAATTTAAAGCTCTTGGTCTCCAAAAGTTGTATTGAACTTGGACAAAGAGTAAATCAAAATTTACAATTAATTAGGAAAGATCAGATAGATCGAATTGTTAAAATGGAAGAGCCTGTTTTTGGTAATGGCGAGTCAAAAGTAGTATTAAGTGAAAGTGTACGTGATGCAGATCTTTACTACTTGACTGATCCAAATAACTGGGGGGTTACTTATAAGATGTATGGTAATGTTAATCACATGACTCCACAGCAACATTTTCAAAATATTGTTTCGGCTGTGAGTGCTAATCGTGGCCATACAGATCGCTTTACCGTTATTGAAACCATTTTGTATAGTTCTCGTCAACATAGAAGAAAAGGAAGAGAATCATTAGATTGTGCAATTGCACTACAAACATTGGTTAATTTGGGTGTTGACTGTATTATGTCAATTGATGTTCATGATCCTGATGTTCAAAATGCAATTCCTTGTACACCTTTTGAAAATTTGTATCCTTCGCATTATATTTTGGAGCAATTTTTAGAGCAAGAAGATATAGACTATAATAAAATGATCGCGATAAGTCCTGATACTGGGGCAGTTGAAAGAACAACATATTATGCTAATATTTTAGCTTGTCGTATGGGAATATTTAATAAGCGTCGTGACTATACTCACGTAGTAAATGGTCAAAATGCGATTGTTTCTCATGAATATATTGGTCCAACAGTTAAAGGAAGAAATGCTTTTATTGTTGATGACATGATTGCATCAGGAGGATCAATTATTGATACAGCAAAGCGTTTAAAAGATAAAGGTGCGGCAAAAGTATACTTTATTGCTTCATTTTGCTTATTTACAGAAGGCATTGAAAAATTTGATCAGGCTTATGAAAAAGGATTATTTGAAGCAATTTATACTACTAATGCTTCTTATATTCCAGAAGAATATAAAAATCGTCCATACTTAAAAGTAGTTGATATTTCTCACTATTTAGCTGAAGTAATTGATGCTATGAATAAAGGAGAATCAATAAGTAGATTATTAGATGGAACTAGTAAGAAACTTGTTTTAGCTAAAGAAGTTGTTCAAAGAAAAAAGAAAAAGTAAGAAAAAGTCTTACTTTTTTTCATATAATTAATTGGTGATAATATTGTTAATTATCAAAGGATTTATAATAGGAATAGGGAAAATAATACCAGGAATAAGTGGATCTATACTTGCTATAAGTATGGGAATATATAATGAGATTATCTCTTCTTTTTCGTGTTTCTTTAAAAACCCAAAGAAAAATTTTATATTTTTGTTTCAAATAATAATTGGAGTTTCTCTAGCAATGATAGTTGGATCTAAAATAATATATTACGTAATAAATAAATTTTACATATTCACAATGTTTATAATACTTGGATTTATTATAGGAACAATTCCATCCTTAATTAGAAAGACTAAATATAGTAAAAAGAATATTATGATTTCAATAATATCTTTTTTATGCACTTTTGCACTTAATTTTTTGAAATTCAATCTAGATATTAACATATTAACAACAATTTTTTTAGGTATAACTGAATCATTTACATCGATTGTTCCAGGAATAAGTGGAACAGTTATTTTTATCAATCTTGGTGTTTATGAATATATTTTAAAAGGAATAAGTACTATTAATTTTTCATTTTTGATACCTTATTTGTTTGGCATATTGATTGGCATAATTGTATTTTCAAAGATGATCAACCTCTTAATAGAAATGTACAGCGATGAATTTCCTAGTATTATAAACGGATTAGTAATTGCATCTCTTTTTCCAATTATAAAAAATTCTTTTAATGGCGATATTGATCAAATAATACTAGGATTAATACTATTTATATTCTCATCTTTTATTTCATATTTAAATACTTAATGGCTATTTCCTTATCATCAAAGTGAATTTTTTTATCTTTGATTATTTGATATTTTTCATGGCCTTTTCCTAGTATTAATAAGATGTCATTTTTATCCAACATTTTTATTCCTTCTTTAATTGCTTCCTCACGATTATATATAATTTTATAGTTCCTATTTTCTAAACTATAAGTGATATTTTTCATAATAGATTCTTCATCTTCATTTCGAGGATTATCGTTAGTAAAAATCACGAAATCAGAATTTTTAGTCGCGATTTCTCCCATAATAGGCCTTTTTAATTTATCACGATTACCACCACAACCAATGATTGTGATAATTTTATTAGGATTAAATATTTTGATATTTTTTAAAACATTCAAAATTGCATCAGGTGTATGTGCATAGTCTATTATTACATTATCAATTAATTCCATTCTACCATCAGGACTTTTTAAATATTTAGTTTTATCAATTATTCTTGGAATGCTAAAACCATATTTATTTAATACTATTAAAGCTGCTAGGTAATTGTATACATTATAAAGACAAGGTAGATTTAAAACTATATTGTATTTTCTATTCTTATGAATTAGATTGAAAGAACTCTTGTTTATTTTTAAATTATAATCTAATATTCTATAATCTGCTGATGTTCCATAAGTTATATTGTTATTATCATTAAAAATAAAGTCTTTATAATTATGATCATCATTATTAATAATTGCATATTTATTTTTTCTAAGCATACTGAATAATCTTCTTTTACTATTCTTATAATCATCTAAATTTTTATGGAAATCCAAGTGATCATGAGTTAAATTAGTAAATATTGCATAATCAAATTTGATTCCGAGAACTCGATTAAGTTTAAGAGCATGACTGCTTATTTCCATTACAATTACTTTGATATTTTTCTTTATACATTCTGTAAACATTTCATATATGTCCATTAAATCAGGAGTAGTGTTAGTCGTATTTTTAACTTCATTATTTATATAAAAACCAAGTGTTCCAATATATGCACACCTAATATTGAACAAGTTGAACAATTGATAAATCAAGTAAGAAGTAGTTGTTTTACCATTAGTACCGGTTACACCAATTAAAGTAATTTTATTTAATTGATTTTTAAATTTAGCTTCTAAATAGTCAGCTAAATATTGTCTAGTATCATTGACAACAAGAGTATCAATATCATAAATATTATCTTCATTAATTATCTTTTTAGCACCATTCTTAATAGCATCATCTATATAATTTTTACCGTTATCAATAGCTATGAAAGTATCTCCCTTCATTATTTTTCTTGAATCATCTTTTATTTTCATTTAAATCACCACTTTAGTTTATGAGTTTTTAAAATATGTGTTAATTTATTAATGTTCTCATATTATTTAATAGGAGTGATAATATGAAAAAACCAAGTATCTTTGTAAATAAAATTGATCATAGATTGAATAACAATGAAAGAGTATTTTCTTCTTCTAAAAAAGAAAATACATATGAGTTTAAAGACGTTAATGTTAGAAAAAAACTTAACGATATTTTTGCTTCACCAAATTATGTTTATAAAGCTGATGTAATAATTAAAACAAAGAGAGAAACATTAGAAAAGACAATTGTGGGAATGAATCATGATGAAATACTTACATTTGATAATGAAAAAATTAATATAGGGGATATTTTAGACATCAATTTAAAAAAATAGCTTCTTGTTTTGAGAACAAATGTTTGTTATAATGATTCTAGGTGAATTATATGATATTAACTGATGTTAAAGGAGTAGGACCAAAGAGTGAAAAAATATTAAATAAGATGGGAATTTTCACACCTGATGATTTAATAAACTATTATCCGTTTCGTTATGAAATAATAAAAAGAAGTGATTTAAATTTATTAGAAGATGGAGACAAGATTGTAATTGATGGAGTAATAGAAAGTGCTCCAACGATATTTTTCTTTGGAAGAAAAGATAGAATGAATTTTAAACTTGAAACCAAAACTAATCTATTTAACGTTACTATTTTTAATCGAGGATTTTTAAAAAATAAATTATTAGTTGGATCAAATGTATCAGTTATCGGTAAAATTGATAAAAGACATAATTTGATTGTTGCAAGTGATCTTAAATTTGGTTTACTTCCAGATACACCTAAGATAGAATCTGTTTATCACACTGTTTCTGGAATTACAGGTAAACAAATAGAAAATTTTATCAATAGCTTATTCTTTCAAGATTTTAAATTAAGTGATTATATACCAAATGAATATGCTATTAAATATGGCTTTATTTCTAAGAAAAAAGCTTTGGAATTAATTCATTTTCCAAGAGCTTTAAAAGATATTGATTTGGCTTCTAAAAGGTTAAAATATGAGGAAGCATTTAAATTTATGTTTAAGATGAATTATTTGAAACTCTCTTCTAAGAATAATGATGGATTGGAAAGAGTAGTTGATAGATTAAAAGTTCAAGAATTTATTGATTCTCTTCCTTTTAAACTAACACCAGATCAAGAAAAGTCGGTCAATGCTATTTATGATGATTTGACTAGTTCAAACAGGATGAATAGACTTTTACAGGGTGATGTAGGTAGTGGTAAGACGATAGTTGCAATTATTTCTCTTTATATCAATTACTTGGGTGGTTATCAAGGAGCTTTGATGGCACCAACTGAAATACTCGCGAATCAGCATTTTATAAATATTGAGAAATTATTTAAAAATCATGGCATTAAAGTGGCTTTGTTAACTGGTAATACAAAACAAAAAACTAGTCTTTATAAAAAAATAGCTAATAATGAGATTGACATTATAATTGGAACACATGCATTGATAAGTGAAAAATTGGAGTATTCCAATCTTGGCTTGGTTATAACCGATGAGCAACATCGTTTTGGAGTCAATCAAAGAAGTAATTTAAAAAACAAAGGCAAAAAACCTGATATCTTATATATGAGTGCTACTCCAATTCCAAGAACTTATGCTTTAACATTATATGGAGATATGGACGTTTCATCTATTAAAACTGTTCCAAGTGGCAAGAAAGAGATTAAAACGATTATTAAAAGCGATAAAGAAATTAAAGATGTTTTAACTAGTATGCTAGATGAAATTAAGAAGGGTCATCAAGTATATGTTGTAGCTCCTTTAATTGAAGAAAGTGATAATAGCGAATTAACTAATGTTGAAAAACTTTATGAGAACTTAGAAAAAGCTCTAGGGAAAGTATGTCATATTGGTTTATTACATGGTAAGATGAGTTCTAAAGATAAAGATGAAGTGATGGAAAAATTCAAAAATAATGAGATTCAAATACTTGTTTCAACAACTGTTATTGAAGTTGGCGTCGATGTTAAAAATGCGACAATGATGGTTATCTTTGATGCTTTTAAATTTGGATTATCAGCATTACATCAGTTAAGAGGACGAGTAGGAAGAAATAATCTAGATTCATATTGCATTTTAGTATCAAGTCGTGAGACTGAAAGACTAAGGATTTTAGAACAGACAAATGATGGATTTAAGGTCAGTGAAGAAGATTTTAAACTTAGAGGCAGTGGCGATATTTTTGGAGTTCGTCAAAGTGGAGATATGGCTTTTAAAATATTAAATATCAAGAATGATTTTGATATTTTGAGAACAGCTAAAGAAGATAGTTTAGAATTTTTACGAAGCAAAAATATTACTAATTTTGAAGTGTTAATTAAAGAAATGGAAGAAGTCTTGTAGTAAGGTAATTGACTTTTGGTTCAAATTTATTTATAATTAAAATGGCGTGTGAAACACGCTTGCACTACTTACGACGATTAGTGAGAGTGCAAACCAAAACCCCCTGAAGAGGCACCGAAAGGTGTCTCACTTTTTTTTAATTAATTTCAGTTTTAAATACATCCTTTTGTCTTATAATATACAACCATAGGATGCTTATTATGGATAGAAAGACTCAAGTAATGGCAGTAAAAAAAGTAAAGGAATTTGGAGTAAAGAGCTAAAAGCTCTTTTTTTTGTAGAAAAAAATAATTTGTGATATAATATTTAACCGTCACGGAGGGAAAAACATGTTAAAGTTATGTGCTGATTTTAGAAAAATCATTGAAGAGCTAGAAAAAAATGGTGCTTTTAAATTAAAAAAAGCACATTCAGTTAATGGCCCAGCCATTAAGATAGGGAATGGTGTATTAATGTCAAGAGAAGAACATGAAAAGCTATATGTAGAAATGTTACAATGTAATTTTAATAATAAAATAAGATAAAATATATCTGATGATGTTAAAATATATTTGTGTTGAGGGAGTGCTGATATGGATTTTAAAGAAAAGTTGATTATTGCAGGTCCATGTACTTTTGGTAATTATGAAGAATTATATAAAATAGCATTGGAAGTAAAAAAAAGAGGAATAAAATATCTAAGAGCGGGAACTTTTAAGATGAGAACTAATCCAGAGTCTTTTCAAGGTCTTAGAGAAGAAGGTATGGAAATGCTTTTAAAGATTAAGAAAGAACTTGATCTTAAAATTGTTACGGAGTTTACTTCAATTGAGCAAGTAAAAAAATATGGAGATAAAATAGATATAATTCAAATAGGTGCAAGAAATATGTATAATTATGAACTTTTAAAAGAAGTTGGTCGAACTAAAACTCCAGTTATTTTAAAAAGAGGTTTCAGTGCAACCTATAAAGAATGGTTACTTGCAGCAGAATATATAAAATTAGGTGGCAACAATAATATCATTTTATGTGAAAGAGGAGTAAGAAATTTTATCTCGGATGAGACACGTAACATACTCGATATTCAAGCAATCCCTTATATAAAGAAAAATTCTAATTATCCAATTATTATTGATCCATCACATGCTAGTGGAGAATCATATATGGTAGAATCGATGGCTAAAGCATCATTAGTAGCTGGAGCTGATGGTCTACTTTTAGAGGTTCATTATAATCCACATGAAAGCTTATGCGATGCTAAGCAAACAATTGATTTTAAAACACTTGATAGAATATTAGAATTTGAAAAAAATTAAATGAAACTATAATAATAAAAACTAAAATTTATTTAAAAAATAAAACAAGTCATTAATAAATGACTTGTTTTAAATTATTTAATAATTTAATTAAATCTAAATTTGTTAAATACTTTAATTTAACTTCAAACTTATTCTTGCTACATATACTTAACATATATTTATCAATGATTAAATTTGTGAATGAATAGTTGCTTTTCTTATAATTAATAATGCTTCTTTTATAATCAATATTATATTCATCATTATACATAATAAGACCTAAACCGATGAGTTTAAAAAAGCATTCTCTTGTTGTCCAATCATTATAAAAATTATAATCTTCATTTTTAATATACTCTAAATCAATACCAAGATCATTGTTACTTATTCCAACTGCAACACATTCGTTTGCATGTGAAATATTAAAATGCAAATCACTATTTAGTAAATATGGTTTACCATATTCTGTTTTTTTTATGTTTGGATTTATATTTTTTTCTGAAGCAAGAGATTTTATTAATAATAAACCTAATAATGACCTTATTTGATCAAATTTATTTTCATATTTTTTAATTCTATTTAGTTCTTCGTCATTCAAGTATTTAAAGTATTTTTTATAGTTTTCTTTAAAATTCAGTTCATTATAATTAACTAAATAAACATCTATTTTATTCATTTGTTTTTCTCATTGTAGGGAAGAACAAAATATCTCTTATTGATTGACTATCGGTTAATAGCATAATTAAACGATCAAGGCCAATTCCAAGGCCTCCTGTTGGTGGAAGTCCAATTTCAAGGGCATGAACATAGTCTTCATCCATTTCACCAGCTTCTAAATCACCGGCTTTCTTGGCTTCAACTTGTTTTAAAAATCTTTCATATTGATCAATTGGATCATTGAGTTCAGAGTAAGCATTTGCATATTCTCTTCCACCAATGAATAGTTCAAACCTTTCAACTAATCTTGGATCACTAGGTTTTCTTTTTGTAAGTGGTGATATTTCAACTGGATAATCAATTATAAATGTTGGTTGAATCAATGTTTCTTCAACATACTCTTCAAAGAAAGCATTAATAACATTACCACGAGTTCTTTTTGTTTCTTCAAGATAAATCTCGTGTTTATCAGCTAATTGTAAAGCTCTTCTATCAGTCTTAATTTTATTAAAATCAATACCAGTTACTTCTTTAATTGCATCAATCATACTAATTCTTTTCCACGATGGTTCTAGATTAATTTCAACACCTTGATAAGTAATATTGGTTTTACCTAATACTTTTCTTGCAATAGTCGAAATAATTTCTTCTGTTATATTCATCATATCATTATAATCTTCATAAGCAGAGTAGAGCTCTATATTAGTAAATTCTGGATTATGCTTATAATCCATTCCTTCATTACGGAACAATCTCCCAATTTCATATACTTTATCAAAGCCCCCAACAATTATTCTTTTTAAATTAAGTTCTGGTGCGATTCTTAAGTACATATCCATATCCATCGTATTATGATGAGTGATGAATGGTCTTGCTGCATCTCCTGTAGAAATTGTATTTAAAATAGGAGTTTCAACTTCAAGATAACCTTTACTATCAAGAATATTTCTAAGTTCTTTAATTATTAAACTTCTTTGAATAAAAGTATTTTTAACTTCAGGATTAACAATTAAATCAATATATCTTTGGCGATAACGAAGTTCTTTATCCTTTAAACCATGGAATTTTTCTGGAAGTGGCATTAATGATTTTGAAAGTAACGTTACAACTTTCGCATGAACTGATATTTCGCCAGTCTTAGTTTTAAAAACAAATCCAGTTATTCCAATAATATCTCCAATATCATAAGCTTTGAAATCATTGTAATTTTCTTCGCCAATTTCATTGATACTAATATAAGATTGGATTGTTCCTTGCATATCTTGAATAGTGCAGAAAGAAGCTTTTCCCATAATTCTTTTACCCATAATTCTTCCAGCAATTGTGACATCTTTATTTTCTAGTTCGTCAAAATTGTCTTTGACATCACTAGAAGTATGAGTACGATTAAATTTGGTTATTTTGAATGGATCTTTATTATTCTTTCGCAAATTTTCTAGTTTTTCTCTTCTTGTTTTTATAAGTTCATTTACATCATTTTGATTTTCATTCATATTTTTCATCCTTTCATATTTCTTTGAAATATTTTAAATCATCTAATTTTTTAAAAACGTTTTTTAAATAGTCATTTGTTATAAGTGGCCATTTGAATCCGAGAGAATAGAGTAGTTCAGTTGTAAACACATTTTTAGCATCAACTTCTTGTAAATTTTTATCAGAAGTTAAATCGGCATAAAGACCAATAAATTGTTCAACATTTCCACTGTTATTTATTTTTTCATCTAGAATTTTATTAAATTCTTCATCAGGTACGATTCTAATATCAAACCCATATTCCTTCATTGCATGAACTATATCATAGTAATAAATACTGTTGTTATTAAATGAGTGATATAAGTTAAAATTATCATCATTCTTCATTAATTTCAAAATTGACTTTGCTGTTTGATCAACAGGCGATAATTCAATATTTTGAACAAATAAACTAATTGGAATACATTTTAAGAGAACAAAAGCTTTTAACATATTCATGAATCCATTATCATTGTAATTTATCTGAAATTGGCAATCATCATATCTTGGCATTAAATTGCCAACTCTGATTATTTTTGTTTTTAAACCACTAGGGATATTACTAATGATATTTTCTTCGGCTTCAAATTTTGTTTTGGCATATTTATTTTCTAAATTTTGGCCAAAATATAAAATATTTTCTTCAAATTTATAGTTGTTTTCTTTTAAATTCTTAGCTCCTCCAACACTAGTAGTTGAAATTTGAACGAGCATTACATCATTTTTAATGCAATAATCAATGATATTTTTAACACCTTCAACATTTACTTTCTCAATTTGATTTTTCGCATCATAGTATTTAACTAAAGCTGCACAATTAATAAAAGCATCAATTTTATAATCACGAAATTTCATGAATGTTTCTTTATCAGTAATGTCTCCTTCAATAAGAATAACTCTATCCTTATATTCTTCAAAGTTTTCCTTAAAGTAGTAATCAAATACGTAATTTATGCGTTCTTCGACACTTTTAAATCGTCCTTTTCTGATAATTGCATATATTTTTGAAGTAGAATAGTCATTACTCATGAGTAATTCATGGATGATATGAACACCTAGAAATCCTGTTCCTCCGGATATAATGATATTGTTTAATATTTTTTCGTGTTTTCTTTCATCTTTAATTAATTCGGATAAGGTATTATTTTTGATAATGTTATTGACTTTCTCATAATCAAATTTCAAATCATTATTTTTGTTTTCACGATTTGTTAAATAATTAGCAAGATCTCCAATGATAGGATAGTTAAAAATATCTTTATATTCAATGACTATTCCATTGTTGTTAGCTTTAGTAATTAATTTCATAACATTTAATGAATTACCACCAATATCGAAGAAATTGTCAGTTGTACTTATTTTTTCTTTTTTTAGAACATTTTTAACAATTTCACATAATCCTTTTTCTAAAGCCGTTTCAGGTTCAACATAAGCTTTATTATCAATTTCAGGAATAGGAAGCATTTTTCTATCAATTTTGCCATTAGTATTGAGTGGAAATTCCTTTAATTGCATAAACTTCTTTGGAATCATATATTCTGGAATATGTTTAGATATATATGATTTTAAATTATCAATATTTACTATTTCATTAGCTAAAAAATAAGCACATATATATTTTTCACTTTCATTCTCGATTACTTTAGCAACACAAGTATTAATGTTTTTATAACTATTAATTACTTCTTCAATTTCAGATAATTCAATACGATAGCCATTTATTTTAATCTGATTATCAATTCTACCTAGAAATTCAATTTCACCATTACTATTCCACTTAGCAAAGTCTCCGCTTAAATAAGCTCTTTTACCATTAATCTTAACGAATCTTTCTTTGTTTAATTTGGGCAAATTTAAGTAGCCTCTAGAAACTCCGTTTCCAATAATCGCGAGTTCTCCAGGAACATCGATAGGAAGAATTTGATGTTTCTTATTAACCATATAAATTTCAGTATTAGCCATTGCTTTCCCAATTGTGATATTTTCATCACTTTCAAGTTTTTTAAATGTACAACCAATTGTTGTTTCGGTTGGACCATATCCATTATATATTCTGGCATTTTTAGAAATGCTTTTTAATCTATTAAATAATCCTTGAGGAAAGCTCTCAGCTCCAATATTGAAAACTTTAAAATTCTTCATAGCTCTTTTTATTTCATCAATATCGATGATGCTATTTATGAATGAAGGAGTACAAGTAATAGCTTCAACACCATTATTTTTAATTAGATTAGCAAGTTTAAGTGGATTAAATATTTCATCTTCATTTGCTATAACAACAGTTCCACCATTTAATAGGGGAATAAATTCTTCTAAAATTGAAACATCGAATGTTAACGATGCTAGTGCAATCGAAGCATTAATTCCTTCAGTAATAGTTTTAGCTTCATAGTTATATTTATTAACATGGCAATAATTAATCAAATTTCCATGGTTAATTTGTACACCCTTAGGTTTACCAGTAGAACCAGATGTAAAGATTGTGTAACACAGATTTTTCTTTGAAATATTCAATTTTATTTCGCCATCATTACCATCTTCTAATATGTCTTCCAAGAAAATAGTTTTTCCATTGTATTTGGTGAAAATATCAGAGCGATCATTATAAATTTTATGAGTCGTTATAATATATTTTGACTTGATATCTTCCAAGATATATTTAATACGATCAAGAGGATAGTCAGGAAGAACATTTAGAAAAGCACCACCACTTTTAATGACCCCAATTCTGCTAACAGGTGAATAAACAGATCTATTTAACATAATCATTACGATATCTTCAAAATCTATTTTTTCATCTAATAATTTGTTAGCAACTTTGTTTGATAGTTTATCTAATTCCTCATAAGTAATTTTGATATTACTATCAATAACAGCATATTTGTTTTTGTTTTTCAAAACTTGTTTTTTAAACATCGTTGGAATGTTTTTTTCATCTATTTCAATTTGATTGTTATTTATTCTTTTTAATAGATTCAAATCTTTTTTTGTTAGATATTTAATTCTATTTAAATCATTGTATTTCATTAAAGAATTTATTATTAAATAGAACGAATCAAGAATATTTTTGATAAGCCTTTCCGTGTATTTTGAACTATTATAATTTATTTTGATATTCAAATTATCATCAACCATGAATTCAATATCATAGTTTTGATTATTAGATTTGTTGTTGAAACTAAACTTAATAATATTGTCTTTTTCTAATATATTATCTTGGATAGTTAATAATTCTTTCGAATAATTTTTAATTATATTGTTGACTTTGTTTATTTCCTTTAAGATATTTTTACAGTTAGTATTTAAATAAAACGGATAATAATTGTCATCAATGTTTGATAAGAACAAAATGTCTTCAGTCCCTGAATAAGCTGATAAATCATAAGCAAATATCAATAATAACGTATTATTTAAATTAGTATTGTTTTTTAATGCAAAATCATTTAAAGATTTAACTCTTTGTTTGGGAAGCACCTCTAGAGTACTAAATTTCAAATCTTTCTCGTTCTTGTTTGCATATACTTTCGTGAAACTTTCTTTCTTGCTCAATGAATCAATGTATTCATTAAAAGCAATTTCACACTTTTTCATAATAACACCTCACTCATCAAAATAAATTTAATTTCAACTATATAGTAAAATAAAAATTGAAATAAAACTAATATTAAAAATCTATATTAACTATAAGTAATTTTTATAAAGTTTACATTATAGGAATGAAGTGGATTTTTTTAGTTACTTTTGTTATACTTTAAATAGTGGTGAAAAAAATATGAATGAACATTATGAAATAAAATCATTAGATAGAAATATGGAAACTTTTATTCCAATTTGTGATTATCTTGAAGCAAATATAACAAGTGAAAACCTAAGAGAAAATGGAGGCACATTAAACTTTTCAAATTTAACATATGAATCAGATATTCTTTTAGTTGCTTTTGATAAAGAAAATCCAATTGGCTATAATTCAGTTGTCAAAATAAGAAATGGTTATTATATATATCAGATAGCTGTGAAAAAGGAATATCAGCATAAAGGTGCTGGCAAAATGATGATGAAACAGGTTATGGATATGGCAGCAAAAGAAAAAGTTGATGTTGTGGCACATGCTATGAATTATAATGAAGCTTCAAAAGGAATGCTCCTTGGCCTTGGATTTAAAAAGGTTGATGAGGATAAAGAAACAGGAAATGGATTATACATTTTAAAACAAAAAAAGAAACTTTTTAGAAGATAAAAGTTTCTTTTATATTAAAATTCGTGTTAAAATTTAATTAGGTGATAATATGAAAACTGAGAAAAACATTTTAATTGCATTCTTACTAAATATTACATTTTCAATATTTGAATTCTTTGGTGGCATTTTTACAAATTCTGTTGCCATTTTATCGGATGCTATTCATGACTTGGGAGATGCTTTATCAATTGGAATATCATATTTTTTAGAAAAAAAGAGCAAGAGAAAAGCTGATAAAAAGTATACATATGGTTATACTAGATATTCTGTTTTGGGTGGAGTTATCACGACAACTATATTATTAGTTGGATCAATTCTAGTAATAATAAGTGCCGTTAAGAGAATAATTACTCCAGTTGAAGTAAATTACTCTGGGATGATTATATTCGCGATTGTAGGAGTTATTTTAAACTTCATAGCAGCTTATGTTACTCGTGAAGGTGACTCAATTAATCAAAAAGCTGTAAATTTACATATGCTTGAAGACGTATTAGGATGGGTAGTTGTTTTAATTGGAGCAATTATTATGAATTTTACAGATATTAAAATAATTGATCCAATAATGTCTATTTTAGTAGCCTTATTTATATTGATTCATTCAATTAAAAACTTGAAAATTGTATTAGATTTATTTCTAGAAAAAACACCTAATGATATTGATATTGATAAATTAAAGAAACATTTGCTTAAGATTGAAGGAGTAGATGATATTCATCATATTCATATTTGGAGTATTGATGGATATAATAATTTTGCAACTATGCATATTGTAACTAAAGATGATATAAAGGAAATAAAAAAAGAGATAAGAGAAGAATTAGAAGAACATAATATATGTCATGCAATATTGGAAACAGAAGATGAAGCATGTGATGATAAAGAGTGTCATATTGATGTGCATACTGAGCATCATCACCATCATCATTAATAAAAATGTAAAAAAAGTATTGCATTTTTAAAAGAAAAAAAATATAATGTAAAAAATTAATAAATTGGAACGAAAGTTCCTTTTTAGGTGTTATAATAAAACTAGAAAATACTTATTTAAAACAAGGGAGGAATTTGTATTTGATATTATAATTGGAGGTGTAAAAATGAAAGAAGAAATCAAAGAACTACTTAGTTCAAAAAGATTTAAAGAAGCCAAAATGCTACTAAGTGATAAACAAATAGTTGATATTGCAGATGCCATTAAAGATTTAGACATCGATGAAATTGCCAAAATAATTCGTTTGATGAATAAAGATATGGCTGCAGATTTGTTTTCAGAGTTACCATTATCAGTTGAAACTGAATTACTTTCTAAACTAACGGATAAAGAAGCAGTATTGTTAATCAATGAAATGTTTGCAGATGATGCTGCAGATGTTTTGGATGAAATGCCTGCAAATATTGTCAGAAGAATTTTGAAAGAATGTGACAAGGAAACAAGAAGTGACATTAATAAATTACTTAATTATCCTGATGATTCTGCTGGTAGTGTGATGACAGTTGAGTATGCTGAACTTAAAAACGACTTGACAATTAAACAAGCTATTAGTAGACTTCGTAAGGAAATAGATGAGTATGAAACTATCAACGTTTGTTATGTTGTTGATGAAAGTAGGAAATTAGTTGGGCACTTGAGCTTAAAAGATATATTACTTGCTGATTCTGAAGATATTGTTGGTGATATCGCGATTAAAGATACAATCTGTGTTAAAACGACGACTGATCAAGAAGAAGTAGGAAAACTATTTAAAAAATATGATTTAACAGTTATGCCAGTTGTTGATTCAGAAGATCGCTTGGTTGGTATTATTACGATTGATGATATCATGGATATCATGGAAGAAGAAGCAACTGAAGATATCGAGAAAATGGCTGCTATTTCGCCATCTGATAAACCATATTTAGAAATAAGTGCTTGGCAGACTTGGAAGGCTAGAATTCCATGGTTACTTCTGCTCATGATTTCAGCAACTTTCACTGGTCAAATAATAAGTAAATTTGAAGCCTCTTTAGCAATACTTCCAGTTTTGACTGCATATATTCCAATGCTTATGGATACAGGTGGTAATGCCGGAAGTCAAGCATCAGTTACAATTATTCGTAGTTTATCTTTGAATCAAGTTAATTTTAAAGATATTGGCAAAGTTATCTGGAAAGAGCTTCGCGTATCGATTATGGTAGGAGCAACTCTAGCTTTAGCTAATTTTGCTAAACTAATTTTAGTTGATCAAATGTTACTTCATAATTCAGCTGTAACAATGAAAGTAGCAGGAGTAATATGTTTGACAATATTTATGATTGTTGTAGTTGCTAAATTTATTGGATGTACACTTCCAATTTTAACTAAAAAGCTTGGATTTGACCCAACAGTAATGGCTAGTCCATTTATAACAACAATAGTTGATGCTCTAGGACTTATTGTTTACTTTACAGTGGCAACTAATATGCTAGGAATTTAAAAAAAGGAGAAAAAATATGGAAAAAGCAAAAGTTTATTTTATAAGGGAGATAACTCCTGAAAATGTAATTAAAATGTACAAAATGTTAGGTAAAGAATTACCTGGGAAAGTAGCTGTTAAAGTTCATTCAGGTGAAGATGGCAATCAAAACTATCTTCGTCCAGAATTTATGAAACCAATGGTTGAACACGTTAACGGAACAATTGTTGAATGCAATACTGCTTATGGTGATGCTTTTAGTGGTAAAAGAGATACAACTGAAAAGCACCTAGAAGTAATTGAAAAACATGGTTGGAATAAGTACTTTACAGTTGACTTGATGGATGCAGAAGGACCAGATATTGAAGTTGAAATACCAAATGGAAAAGTTCTCAAAAAAGATATTCTTGGAAAAAACATCCAAAATTATGACTCAATGTTAATCATTTCTCATTTTAAAGGTCATCCAATGGGTGGTTTTGGTGGAGCTTTAAAGCAACTTTCAATTGGTTGCGCATCAACAGCAGGCAAAGCCTTAATTCATTCAGCAGGAAGAACAACAGATAGAATTGATTGTTGGAATAATGTAAATCAGATAGCATTCTTAGAAAGTATGGCTGATGCAGCAAGTGCAGTTGTTGATCACTTTAAGGGTAATATGGCATTTATAAATGTAATGGCCAACATGAGTGTTGATTGTGATTGCTGTGATGTTGCAGAAGACCCTTGCATGAAAGATATTGGAATTCTTGCAAGTTTAGATCCTATTGCAATTGACCAAGCTTGCATTGATTTAGTCATAGCTTCAAATGATCCAGGAAAAGAACATTTCATGGAAAGAGTTAATTCTAGAAATGGAATTCATACAATTGAAGCTGCAGCTGAACTTGGTTTTGGCACTCGCGAATATGAATTAATTGAAGTAAAATAGTTCACTTAAATGTGAACTTTTTATTTTCAATCTTTTTTCAATGTTTGCACTCTATAATTAATTTGCAAGTGATATGATATAATGAACTAGAGGTGGGAAAGTGAAAGCATTAGTAATTGAAGATGAGTATAGTTTAGCAGATGCTATAAAAGTATCATTAGAAAAAGAAGCACTAGATGTTTTTATAGCAAGTGATGGTGATGCTGGTTTAGATGAAGCATTAACGGGAATCTATGATTTAATTTTACTTGATATAATGCTACCTAAAAAAAATGGCTTTGAAATTTTAAAAATTTTAAAAGAAGAAAAAATTAAGACTCCCATTATAATACTAACTGCTAAAAGTGAGCTTGATGATAAATTGAATGGGCTAGAAAATGGGGCTGAAGATTATATAACAAAACCATTTCATATGAAAGAATTAATTGCTAGAGTTAAAATTATTCTTAAACGAAGTTCAAACATTGACGATACTAATACATTAACTTATGGAGATTTAAAATTAGAATTAAAAACTGGAAAATTGATATGTCAAAATGATGAAATTGCGATAAATGGTAAAGAATTAAACCTACTTGAAGTTCTTTTAATAAATAAAGAAACAATTGTTGGAAGAGAAATACTTACAGATAAAATATGGGGGTTTGAAAGCGAAGCTGAATATAATAATGTTGAAGTATATATTTCGTTCTTAAGAAAAAAGTTAAGACTACTTAAATCAAATGTAAAAATATCAACAGTAAGAGGAATTGGATATAAATTGGAGGTACGAAATGATTAAAAAGTTAAAAAATAAGCTCTCATTAATAATATTGCTTTCAATCGCGCTTCCGATTCTTTTTATCACTATTTTCTTTGGTTATTCATATTATCGAAATACAATTAGATCAACAACAATGATGATTGAAAGATTTGATCATGGACCTAAAAATAATATCGATTTTTCAAATTTTGAAGGGGTTTATGTATTTAAAATTGTCGATTCTAAAATAGTTAACAATGATATTGATGAAAATATAAAGAATTATGCTACTAAAGTAATTGATAAAAAAGCTGATTCTGGAATTGTTGGTAACTTTATTTATAGAAAAAGAAATGACATGAAAAAAGGAATTGAAATTATTTTAGTTGAAAGTAAGGATACAATAAATCAAATAAAAGTAGTTTTATTTTCACTATCATTTGGTTTCATTGTTCTTATGTTTCTTGCTTATTTGCTTGCAAAACACATTTCAAAACTTCTTGTAAAGCCAGTTGAAGAAACATTCGAACAGCAAAAAAACTTTATTTCAGATGCTTCGCATGAGCTTAAAACTCCTCTTGCGGTTATTCAAGCAAATGCTGATGTTTTAGAAGATGAAATAGGTAAAAACAAGTGGCTTAAGTATATTCAAAATGAAACTGATAATATGGGAAAACTAATTAATGAACTTCTTCTTTTAACTAAAGTAGAAAATGTGGATATGTTAAGAAGTCCAGAAGAATTTAATTTATCAGATCATATCGAACTAGTCACTTCAACATTTGAAAGTATGGCCTTTGAAAAAAAAGTTAAACTTGAAACTGACATTGAAAAAAATATTATCTCAAATAAATTTAATAAAGATGATATCACTCATATATTGTCAACTTTAATAGATAATGGAATCAAACATACTTCAAAAAATAAAAAAGTTACAGTTGAATTAAAAAATCAAAAAGATAAGTTAATAATATTTGTTAAAAACGAAGGTGAAGAAATACCTATTTCTGAACGTGAGAAAATATTTGATCGTTTTTATCGCATTGATAAATCGAGGAATAGAAGTGAGAAAAGATATGGACTTGGACTTGCCATATGTAAAGCAATCGTTTTAAAAAATAATGGTACAATAAATGTTGAATGTAACAATGGAGTAACTTCATTTAAAGTGGAATTACCAAATTAGATAAATATTTATATTTATCTTTTTTTTTGCTATAATTGTTCTAGAGTAAGAGGTGTTTTATGTATATATGTAATTATTGCAATCGTGTTTTAAAGCAAGAATATGAAAAATGTCCTGGATGTGGTGGAAGTTCTTTTAAAACTAAAGCTTTTTTAGGTGAAACCATAATTAAAGAGCCACCTAAAGGTGGATATAAAATAAATGTTGAAAATTATCAAAAGTCAGTGAAATCAACTAGAATAACTATGATTATTGGAATAGTATTAACAATGATACCAGCAGTTTTTGAACTTCCTTTTCTGGTTATTACTTTATTATCAGGTGATCCAGCACCTTTATTAGTAAGTGCTTTAAGTACAGGTACATTTATGCTTATTGGTATAATTATAATGGTTGTAGGAATAAAAAATAAGAAAAAGTTAAAAAAAGAAATGAACAGGGCAACTAAACTTGCTAAACATGGAATGCTCGTAAAAGGTATGCCTTATAAAGAAGTTAATACGGGAACAATGGTAATGGGAAAATACTATAAATGTATCGAAGTTAAATTTACCAATTCAGCAGGTGTTGAAATACCTTTATATAGTGAGACTAAATACGATGCTGATATTAAAAACCCTGAAACAGTAGATTTACTAATTGATCCGAATGACTATTCAAATTATTTCATTGATTATGAAATATACTAGGAGGTAAATTATGTTTATATGTGAATATTGTGGTAGACATTTAAAGAAAAAATATGATAAATGTCCAGCCTGTGGTGGAGCTTCATTTAAAAAAGTTCAAAATATAGGAGAAGAAATAATTAAAGAACCACCAGAAGGTGGTTATAAAGTAAATTTAAATAACTTTAAACTTGAGAGAAAAGGTGGAATACCTGCAATAATTGTTGGCCTTTGGGTACTTGGTTTTGGTGCAGTTTTCTGTTCAGTCTTTGCATTTGTAGGAATGGGAGCAAATGATACTGGATTTCCTATGGGATATATTTTTGTTGCTTTTGCTATTATTGCCTTCATAAGTATTGGTAAAATGGCTTTTACTTTTTTTAAGGAGTCAGGAAAAAGCATTCAAGGATCTAATAAAGATATAAATAAAGTAAAATACCTAGCTAAAAATGGAATACTTATTAAAAACTTGAAATATAAAGTTAAACCTGTAAAAGGTACTATTCAAGGTGATAAAACTGTATATCGAATTCAAGTATTATATGAAATTGAAAAAGGGAAAACCAAATGTTTTGAAAGTGAGCCTAAATACTTAACTGCACTCGGTCGCGATGATGGAACAGTTGACATGTTAATTGATCCAAATGATTATTCAAATTATTTTATTGATTTTGAAATATACTAAATATTACTAATTATATGGAAAAGTGAGATAAATGAAAAAAAAGTATTTATTTTTAATAGTTATGATAATTATATTAATTATTGTCTTAGTAGGTGTATTTATGTTAGAAAGACATTTTAAAAAAGAAGAAGAAAACTATGACTTTGAAATCTATTTCTTTAATGCAGGTAAAGCTGATGCTATTCTTCTTTCTAAAGATAATAAATATATTATGATTGATACTGGTGAAGAGGATTTAAGTAATACAATTTTAAATTATTTTAAAAATAATAATATTACCAAATTAGATTATTTAATTATCACTCATTTTGATAAAGATCATGTTGGTAGTGCTTCTAAAATAATTGATAATATTGAAATAGGTGAAGTATTAGAAAGCAATTATCCAAAAGATAGTATTTATTATAATAACTATAGAACTTCTTTAAAGAATAAAAATATTGAAGCGAGAGTAATAAGTGGAAATTATGAAATATCTTTAAGTGATGTTAAATTAATAGTAAATGGACCAGAAACAACTTATGATAAAAATGAAAGTAATAATTCATCTTTAATTGTAAGTGCAATCTATAAAAACAATAAATTCTTATTTATGGGTGATGCTGAAAATCAAAGAATTAAAGATTTTCTAGAAACAAATACTGAAAAATATGATTTTATCAAAGTTCCATATCATGGACATTACTTGAAAAGATTTGAAAATATCTTAGAAAATAATACATTTAAGTATGCAGTTATAACATCATCTAGTAAAGAATTAGAAGACATGAGAACAATTGATTCATTAAATAAATATAATATCAAATATTATTTAACTAGATTAGGTAATTTAAGAGTTTTATCTGATGGTGAAAATATAATTGTAAAACAATAAAAATCGTTAAAAAAACGATTTTTTTCTTGTTAAAATATAAATATTAATTATTTAAAAACAAATACAAAAAAATTGATAATATTATTTAACAAATATTATTTTTTTATTTATTGCTAACCATTTTTATTTTTGATATAATCGCTTTTAGAAAAGAGCTGGTATTATGTTAGAACTTAAAAATATTAATAAAAGTTACTTTGTAGGTGAAAATAAACAAGAGGTATTAAAAGGAATAAATATTAAGTTTAGAAAAAATGAATTTGCTGCTATTCTAGGTCCTTCTGGATGCGGTAAAACAACACTGTTAAATATAATTGGTGGACTTGATAAATATGATTCTGGAGACTTAGTAATCGAAGGAATATCAACTAAAAATTATCATGATCGTGACTGGGATTCTTATCGTAATTATCGTGTTGGTTTTATTTTTCAAAGTTATAATTTAATCATGCATCAAAGTGTATTATCTAATGTTGAAATTGCTTTAACTCTATCTGGAGTTTCTAAAACTGAAAGGAAAAAAAGAGCAATTGATGCTTTAACTAAAGTAGGTTTAGAAAGTCAAATAAATAAAAAACCAAATCAATTATCTGGTGGCCAGATGCAAAGAGTAGCTATTGCTCGTGCTTTAGTTAATAATCCTGAAATAATTCTTGCTGATGAACCAACTGGAGCTCTTGACTCTAAAACGAGCATTCAAATAATGGATATTCTTAAAGAAATAGCTAATGATCGTTTGGTTATTATGGTAACTCATAATCCAGAAATTGCTTCTAATTATGCAAGTCGTATAATTGATCTTAAAGATGGAATTGTTACAAGTGATAGTAATCCATATGATGAAGAAAAAGAAGAAATAGAAAATAAAAGTATTAAAAGAACATCAATGTCTCTTTTAACATCCTTATCACTTTCATTTAATAACTTATTAACTAAAAAAGGTAGAACTTTTTTGACTGCTTTTGCTGGTTCAATAGGTATTATTGGAATTGCCTTAATTTTGTCACTTTCAAATGGAGTTAAGAATTATACTGATAAGATTGAAAAAGAGTCACTTATTGATTATCCGCTTACTTTTGAAAAGACAAGTTATGACTTACTTGGCTCTTTAGCTGAAGCTTTTAATACAGATGAAGATCTTTTTAAAGAATGCCCGAAAGATAAAATTTGTTCAACTGATGATATTATTAAAGATTCAGTTTATTCAAGCGAAAAGGGAATAATTCAAACAAATAATTTAAAAGAGTTTAAGAAATTTATTGAAAATAGTGAGGACTTTAAAAAAGCAGCTTCAGAGATAGTTTATAATTATAATTTAGAATTGCAAGTTTTTAATAAAGATTACACTAAAGTTGATTCGAGTGAATTTGTGCTTGATGAAACAACTATTTTTAATAAACTTTCAACAAACAAAAAGAAGTATGAACTTTTAGCTGGTAAGATGCCAGAAAATTATAATGAAATAGTTTTAGTTGTTACCAAAGATGGAATCATTAAAGATTCAATTTTGTATTCACTTAATATTAAGGATCGTGAAGAAATTAGTGCTAATCTAGAAAAAATTAAAAAAGATGAAAATTATCGCGTTAAATCTAGTAACTATTCATATAATGATATTTTAAACAAAGAATATAAACTTATTTTAAATACTGATTATTATAAAGAAGAAAAAGGTATTTTTATTGATTACTCTAATGATTTAGAATACATGAAAGATAAAATAAATAATGGCTTAGATATTAAAATTGTTGGCATTTTAAAAGATGAAGATGCTTTAAATGCTTATGTTGGTTATAAAGGTGAATTAGTTGAATATTTGATTAAGGAAATTTCTAAAACAAGTATTTATGCTAAACAAATGGAAAATAAAGATGTTAATGTTTTAACAGGCGTTAAATTTGATGGTTTGACAAATAATTTTGAAAATATTCAAGCATCTTTAGGTATCTATGAACTTGATGATCCATCAAGTATTGATGTTTATCCAAATAATTATGAATCAAAGCAAAAAATCGTTGATTTAATAAAAAAATACAACGATGAAAAAGAAAAGAATAAAGAAGATGACTTAGTTATTCATTATACGGATTTAATGAAATCTTTAATAGGTGGGGTTACTAAAATAGTTAATGTCATTTCCTATATATTAATTGGTTTTGTTGCTATAAGCTTAATTGTTTCTTCGATTATGATAGCAATTATTACTTATATAAGTGTTTTAGAAAGAACTAAAGAAATCGGGGTTTTAAGAGCAATTGGTGCCAGTAAAAAAGATATTACTAGAGTTTTCATGGCTGAGACAATTATTGAAGGAGCAGTAGCTGGAATCATGGGAATTCTAATTGCTTTATTCATTTCAACTCCAATTAACTTCATTGTTCATAGAATAGATTCTGATATTGAAAAAATTGCAAATTTACCAATTTTAAGTGCGGTTTTACTTATCTTACTAAGTATTGGTTTAAATGTTATTGCTGGTCGAATTCCATCAAAGATGGCATCAAAGAAAGATCCAGTAGAAGCACTTAGAGCAGAATAATAAAATAGTCCTTTAAAGGACTATTTTTATGTTATAATTATTTTAGAAATTGGTGATATTATGAAGAAATATAAAAATTTATTTGTTGTTATTTTTTTGATTATTGTTTTATCATTAACATCATTTTTATATATAAAAAATAAAGGTCAAACCTATACTTTAGTCATACCTAATCATAGATTGAGTTTAAATGAAACTGAAGTAATAGTTACCAAAGATAAAAAATATGTTGAAATTGTTGATAAAAAAATGAATGGTAATGACCTTGAAATTAAGCTTAAATCAGTGAGTGAAGGCAAAACTGATGTTAAGGTTAAAATCACTGAAGATTACTTTACATCATTCATAATATATGTTCATAAAGATGGAGTTATAACTAATAACAA
>CAMVNN010000001.1 GCA_947168865.1 uncultured Bacillota bacterium | reverse complement strand
TGTTACACTTGACGTAGTCCAGTTTGACAAATCTCCAATACTCCATGTTGTTGCACTGGAGCCTGCACTATTAAACATAGATGACATATTTGTTACACTTGATGTAGTCCAGTTTGATAAGTTCAAATTAAATGATGCACTATTATAACCTGCTTCATAAAACATAGATGCCATATTTTTTACATTCGAAGTATTCCAATTAGATAAATTCCCGATATTCCATGTCGTTGCACTGTAACCAGCAGAAGCAAACATATATGACATATCTGTTACACTTGACGTAGTCCAGTTTGACAAATCTCCAACACTCCACGTTGTAGCACTATAACCTGCATAGTAAAACATATATGGCATATATGTTACACTTGATGTAGTCCAGTTTGACAAATCTCCAACATTCCATGTCGTTGCACTATAACCTGCTTGAAAAAACATAGATGACATTTTGGTTACTTTTGATACATCCCAGCTTGACAAATCTCCAATGCTCCATGTTGTTGCATTATACCCGGTATTATAAAACATTCCAAACATATCCATTACTTTTGATACATTCCAAGTTGATAAACCACTAAGACTAAATGTTGTGGCATCATAGCCTGCATATGAAAACATATTGAACATATCGGTTGCTTTGCTTGCATTTATATTTGATAAATCTGCAGTTGAAAGTGCTCTCATTTCTTCAAACATATGTCCCGAATTGACATTGGTATATACTATCGAAGCTTCACTATAGTAATATATCGTTCCATTATCATACCATGCATATATCGGAATATTTGAATCACTGGTTGATACTACGTTATCATTTGTTGGAGTTATACTTAATGTATTTGACTTTGCAAATGATGTTATATTGCTATCTTGAGTTGTATATGTTGCACTACTTTGACCAGATAGTTTTTTTAATTTTTCATTAAAAGCACCTCCATTTAAAAATGTTGCACTACAATCATTACTTATTACCATAGTTCGAGTATATTCTTTTGAATAAGGTAATCTAGCTGATATTGTAATAACTATATTGCTTGATAAAGATCCTGTTATTACTATAGAATGATTTTTACTAGAATTAGCATTAACTGTATAAGTTGTTAGATTTGCTCCATCTACTTTATATGTAACATTATTGTTACTAAATGAAAGTGTATATGAAACATCATAATCATTAGAATTTGTTACAGTTAATGTTGCATTTAAAGTATTGGAACAACTTAGATATGATGCTTTATCTAAAGTAAATGTTAAATCACTATAACTTGCAGTTGTAAAAGGAATATTTACATTTAAATCTTTCTGATAATATGCTTTAATTTCAGATATGCCAAAAAGAGTAATAAATATAGATATTACTATTAAGAATAACAATATTTTAATTTTTCTCACAAAATCAAGCATATTATTGGCTCCTATTTTACACATTATTCCATTATTTATTATACCACTAATTAGCTACTTTTATCAATTAAAATTTAAAAAATATAAACTTGACAAATAAAAAAAATGTGCTATCATATTGCAACACAAGGGGGAAAATAAATAATGAAAAAAGTTAATCTTAAAAGTTTGGGATGCTATTTAGGTTGTACATTAATTTTAGGTTCAACAATAGCATTTACAAACCCAACGATAACGCAAGCTGAAGAAATACGTGTTGAAAGTACACAACTAAACAGAGAAAATTTCTCAGATGAAATTTTCTACAAAACTATCATTTTAAATATTGAAGGTGAAGATGTACCATATGAAGTATCATATAGAAAATATGTTGCTAATAAAAATGATAATCTTTCATCTATTAGTAGAAAAATGTGTAAAGAATTATATGGTATTGATGAAAAAGAATTCGTTAAACAAACAGGTAAGTATACAACACTTTACTGGCCAACAATTGCTTTTTCAACTGGCAAAACAAATGATACGATAAAAGCCGGTGATGTACTTTTATGTCCTGCAACTGAGGAAGATGCCGAGGCTTTACTAGAACATACTAAAGCAACAGGATGGTATGCTAAATTTGTTACAGTAAATAGAATTTATGAGGCTGCTAGAAGAAAAGGCTCAACATTACGTCAAGTAATTGAAGAAATTTGTCGTACTTGTTATGGTATGGAACCTACAGATGAATTTGTTGAAAGATATGCAAGATATCAAGCTAATCATATGATAGATCCAAAAAATGCTGAATTCTTTAGAAATCTTGATTATGTACTTTATTTACCAGAAGATCAAGATAAACGTTGGCTTGCTGGTGAATTATTACCATCTTTAGAAGATATGGGATATAACATAAGACAAAAATAAGCACTAAAAAGTGCTTATTTTTTTACCTTATTTTCTTCTATTATTTTGTTTACTTCTTCAACATCATCAAAATGAATCGTATGATCACCTAGATTTAAATAATCTTCATGACCTTTACCTAAGATTAGTAAAACATCTTTGCTATCTAAATAGCTTATTCCCTTTTCAATAGCTTTTCTTCTATCTAAAATAACTTCATAATCTTGACTTGTAACTCCTTTTAGTAAATCCCCTACTATCTGATTAATATCTTCTTTATTTAAATGATTAGTTGTAATAATTGTTTTTTTGGCATAACTCATAACTATTCTTGTCATTTCTGGTCTTTTTTCACGATCACGACTGCCACGAACTCCAAAAACAACATAAATATTTCCCTTAGTTACTTTTCTAAAAGTTCCAATTATTTTATCCAAGCCGTCAGGAGTATGAGCATAATCAACGACAATTAAATTATCTTTATACTTAATCATTTCCATACGACCTTTTCCATTATGAAGTTTTGGTACAACTTTAGCAATTTCTTCAAAAGAATAACCAAGATCATTTAAAATAACTAATACAGGAATAATATTATATACATTATATTCTCCTATTAATTGCATATGAAAAGGATAATCTTTACCATCATGATTCAAAATAAAATCTGTCCCGTCCATTGAAAAATTATATTTTGTAACACGATATTCACCTTTATTTAAACCATATGTGATATTAATATTCTTCTCTAGTGAATAATAACTACATCTTTCATCATCAGCATTTATTATGGCTTTTCCACCTTTTTTTAAGTCTTCAAAGACTTTTCTTTTAGCTAAAGCATAATTATCCATTGTCTTATGAAAGTCCAAATGATCACGCGTTAAATTAGTGAAAACTGTATAATCATAATGAATTGTATCAAGTCTATGTTGAGCAATTCCTTGACTAGATGCTTCAAGTGCGAAATATTCACATCCTTCATTATATGCAGATACTATTGCCTCATAAACTTCACATATATCTGGAGTTGTATTATCTAATTTATACATTTTCCCCTCTGGTTCAAAGAAACCCAAGGTTCCAAGATAAGCACATTTTTTACCAAGTAAATTAAGTGCTTGATAATATAAATATGCCATTGTTGTTTTACCATTAGTACCAGTTACTACCATTAATTTCATTTTGTCAAAAGCTTCTTTATAAGTAGTTTCTAGATAATGATCTAAATATTCCCTCGAATTAGGAACATGTACTGTTGCAACAGAATAATCTCCATACTCACATATTATCTTTTTGGCACCTGCTTTGATTGCAGCATCAATATATTTATGTCCATCATTTTCAATCGTTCTTATTGCTACAAATGTATCCCCTGGTTTTATCTTTCTTGAATCTGTTTTAATATCAAATTTCATTATTTTCACCTCTATGATTTGTTTAAATATATTATAACACTTTTAATAAAAAAAAGAAGCCTATAAGGCTTCTATATGCATTTCTATTCTAAAACGCTTTGCTGTATTTAAAGTAAATGTAACTTTCTTAGAATCAAATGTCGAACTAATATTTTTTAAATCTTTCATGAATATATCATTTAGTTCCCCAAAGTCATTAATATTCCCTACTTTTGTTTGAATATAAATAGTATAATCACCAATTGGTAAAGATTTAATATCTATCTCTTTATTAAACCATCCACGTTCACGAGTAAAACCATCACTCACATTAATTGGAATATCTACTCCTACTATTGAACCAACATCAAACGAATATCTTTCTAATGTAGTTTGATGTTCAAATATGATATTTCGTGTAACATTTTCACTTGGAGCATATGATACTCCAATATTATAAGATGTTCCTTTAATAGTTAACTTGCTATCGTTTAATTCAAGATTCTTATAATTATTTATCATATTTACAGAACTATTAGTTTCAACATTAGAAATAAGTCCATTTTCAAATACGAATAATTCAATTGGATAACTATCTAGATAATTGTTATTTCTAAATAAGAATCCTTTATTATTAGTTTCACCTTTAGATGACATTGATTTTGCAAATATATTTCTGAATAATGAAATAGTTTCTAAGTTATCTTTACGTGCTCTTACATATAAAGTATATTCACCATGACTAAGGCTATCTAAGGAGATATTTCCTTTAAACCAAGTTGCAGAATAATCATATTTAGAATCTTTATAATGTCTATCTGGTCTACCTTCTATAAAACGTTCTAATGGAATAATTGTATCATCTAAAGTAACATTGTCTTTTACAACTAAATCGTATGTAATATTATCACTTTCACGGTTATCTGTTCCTTTAATAGCTAAGTAACCACTTATATTTAATTTCCCATCTTTAAATAATAACTCATTAAAATAGAAATCTCCATCTTTTTTAATATATTCAATTTCTTCTACTTTAATTTTTATTTTCTTAGAAACACTTTGATTATCATTATCTTTAACACTATAAGTTACTTCATATTCACCTATTTTAGTAACATCAACATTTCCTTCATATGTAACTTTACTTGTTAAATCTCCATCTTCAGCATCACTTGCCGTAACACCAGATAAATAATTAAACTCTTCATTTAGCTTGATAGTTCGATTATTAACATTTATGATAGGCATTTCATTTTTAAGAACTTTTACATTAATTTTTTTAGTAATACTTAAGTTTTGATATGTCGCTTTATATGTGACTTTATATGTTCCAATTACATTAGTATTTACTGTATTTTCTATAACTTCAACACTATTTATAACATTACCATAAGTGTCATATACTTTTACATAATCTTTTGGATTAAAACTTTTATATTGTTTAATCTCAATATCATTTGCTTCAATTGATGGTGCTTCACTTGGAAGAACCGTTACAATTATTTCTTTTTTAGTAGTATAGTTTGAATCATCAGTTACTTTATATGTCACTTTATATTCGCCTACTGTATTAGAATCAACTTCACCTACTACGACTAATCTATTTGTCAAATCTCCATCTTCAATATCTATTGCTGTGACATTATTAAGTAAATTTAATTCTTCACCACGATATATTGAGAATGAATTTGCATTTATTTCAGTTTCTTTATTGTTAGAAATATATAAATGTTCAGCTTTGATATAACCATAACTATAGTCATAATTATAAAGATCTGAATTGGCAATATTTTGATTTTTATCTAAAGAAGTATCAGTATAAACTTTATACCAAGCTTCACCATTTTCATCGTAGACTTTCTCGGTTACAATATAACTCATATTTGCTACTAAGTGACCATATTTATTGTTCTTAGTTAAATAAATAGTTGCTGCACTATCACTAGGTTGTTTCTTAATTGGAATTGCTTCTTCAGTTAATTTAATACCTAAAGTATAAGCATTATAATCTTGGCTACCAAATGACTTGTCATAATTTAAGGCATTTTTAGCATTTTTTTCACCCCAATATGGGTCAGATGCATAATTTACTCCAAAACCACTGCCTTTGTTTCCAAAGAAAGCTCCAAAGAAATATTTACCAGTTGGGAGTGAATATGAGCCACCAGTTAATTTAGCATAAGCAACAATCGAATCATATATTGTTGGATATGAGTGGGCTTTCACAATTGGATTGGAATCAACTGCTCCAAGTCCAAAAAGATTATTTTTGAATAAAGCAAGAGCACTTGTGCCATTTCCGCTTTCAGTCTGAGCAGTCCCAAACATAAGCACAGCATTTACTCCATATTCTTCTTGAACACGAATAAAGTCAGCTCCAGATCCGTATAATGCTGAAACTCCTGTTCGTGAAACATTTTTATTCCATCCATCTTCAATTGTGTAATAAACAACATCTGGATCTGGTGCTCTAGTAAAACCTTGAGCTTTGATTGCCTGATCAAAATCTTCAGCTGTGTAATTAGACTTGTTGTGTGTAGGCACATACATATAATAATTAAAATATGGTTCATCCTTATTTATAGAATTTTCATAATTATTATTATAATAATCTTCTAGCATTTTATCTAATTCAGTATAGAAATAGTTTCCATCAAAACTATAATATTTAGTATTCTGTTCCATCATAGCTGGAACTTGACCAAGATTAATAGTTATTTGATTATATTTATTAGTTGATTCAGTATAGTAACGATAATAATGAATCAAATTACTCTTAGAATTTCTATAATAAAATGTAGTGAAAGAATATGAAGATTCTTCAGTTGCATATACCTCACCTGTCTTCAAATTCTTACCAGCAACATAAGCATAAGTCCCATTATAGTTTATTTTATACCATAAATGGTCATCATTCTCGACTTTTTCGATAAAATTCCAAACAGTATTAGCTTTAATCGTTGAAATTTGGTTAGCATTTCCTGCTTCTCTTACTGGAGTAGTACGAACACGCATAGAATATTTAGTTGTAATTGTATTAGCATATAGTTGCGAAACTGGAATAATTTTGGCTTTTCCAGATGCTACCCAACCAACAACCCCACTTAGTTTAATTTTAGTTGCCCCATAAGTATCATCATAATCGATAAAAGCTCCATCAACGCCCCAGTTTCTTGAAAAATATGTATAAGGTGTCTTGCCACTAAAATTCGGACTCTTATATACATTAACAGTTCCACTTTTACCTGCAAAATTAACTACTGCATAACGTGCATTTATTATATCATTTCCTTTATAAATAGTAGCTACTTTATCAATAGTAGATTCGTATTCACGCATTAAAGTTTTAGCTTCCGTATAATCACTTGTGCAGCCTATATATTCATTCATACCATCTACATTAACAGTTTGAACTAAGTAGGTTTTATTGCATGACAAAGCACTGATACTAGGTATCATAAAAATTAAGGCTAAAATTGTGATAAGTCTAAACTTTCTCATACAATCATCCCATTCTGACTTAATTATATCAAAAAAAAACATATTTTGCATTATTGCATAAAAAAAAGTTGACACTATTGTGACAACTTATTTGTTTTGACTAATTGTATTCCACTTTCTTCTATAGCACCATTATATAAAGATTCATGCTCTCTATCACTTAGTTCTATATTAGTTTGATTCGGTCTATTTAAATCATTTGCAAGATCACGTCCGATCGTCATATAGTAAGAACCATCTTCTTCTTGCTCAATAAACAAGAAATTTCTACCATCACGAATAGGATCTTCTGATAATACAAAACTATTACCTTTCATTTCATATAATCCTTGAACTACCTTAAATATTTCACCGGATTCTAAAGTTATTTTTAAAGAAATATCTTCAAAGTCTTTTCTAGCAGGACCTTCTACTACTTCATTATGATAAAGAGTAAAGTTGATTTTGCCTTTTTTACCTTTAGAAACAGTTAGGATATTTCCATATAAATCAATACAACTCAAGTGTGGAAATTTAATGTTTCCTGTGACTTTTGACATATTTTCCCTTCTTTCTTTAGAGGAGAAGTATTATAGCACAAGATATTTTCTTTGTCAAATATCACAAAAAAGAGAACCGTAGCACTACGAGTTCTCAGATATATCATGATACAAAATATTATATGATTTTATTTTTTTTCTAGACATCCTTCTATCTTATCTTCAATTTCTTTTTCATATTTTTTATAGATTAAAGCAATAGATGCTCCAATCATCATATAAAATAAACAATTACAAGTTTTCATAAATAACCTCCATATTCTTAGTATGGAGGTTTATTTTAATTTTATACTACATTTGTAGACGTTCTAATAATGATGTTTTTCTAATATATTCATTAGTATTATTAATACTATACTTAAAAGCATCTAATTCACCTAATAAAATCAACTTACTCTTAGCTCTAGTAACTGCTGTATATATGAGTTTCCGATATAACATTTTGCTATATTCTAAACTTAAAGGCATAATAATGACATCAAATTCACTACCTTGAGACTTATGAACACTCACAATATATGCAAGCTTGATTTTATTAAAATCTTTAGGCAAATATCTAACAAAATTGCCATCGTAATTGACAATTATTTCATTCTTTCTAGATTCACTTTCACTAGCAGGAATAATATCACTTATATAACCTATATCGCCATTATAAACGTTTTCATCAGGCATATTTATTAATTCAATTACTTTATCACCAACACGATACTTAAACTCTCCAATTGAAATTTCTCTTTTTTCTGAATCACTAGGATTAAAAATATCTTGCAAATCATGATTTAAATTATCTATTCCATTTATTCCTTTATACATAGGAGCTAATAACTGTAAATTTGATAAACTTACTCCTTTATCTTTCAATTGATTGCAAATATTTTTGATACTTAATCTGATACTTCCACGACTACATTCTAAAAAAACATAATCATTTACTTTAGCTAATACATTATCACTTATCCCATTTTTAATATCATCTGCTAAGATTGGAATAAATGATTTCTTACTTTGACGATATAAAAGATCTAAATATATTGTATTTATAAGTTTAGAATCAATTAAGTCTTTTAAAATAGTACCAGGACCAACACTTGGTAATTGATTATAATCACCTACTAATACAAGTTGAATATCTCTTGTTAACCCCTTAAGTAAGGAATCAAACAAACTAATATCTATCATACTAGCTTCATCAACAATAATAAATTTGCTAAAATCTTTATTATATTCATTTATTTCAAATGAATTTGATTCTTTATGCCATTTCAAAAAACGATGAATTGTCATAGCCGGCATATTAGTTGACTCACTTAATCTTTTAGCTGCCCTTCCTGTTGGTGCGAGTAAAGTTAATTCACTAGCAAGTTCTGTATCAGAAAGATTATTTAAAGCTTGATAAAGCTCTACAATAGCCTTTATAATTGTTGTTTTCCCAGTACCTGGGCCCCCTGTAATTATAGTAATTCCACTAGATAAACTCACTTTTACAGCTTCTTTTTGCTTATCATTGTATTTAATATTATTCATTAGCTCTATTTCAGTCATATAAATATCAAATTTCTTATATTTTTTGGGACTGCTTTTAATTAATTCTTTAATTCTACCTGATATATTAACTTCAGATGCAAACATTTCTTTCAAATAATATTTTTCATTATCAATGACAATCTTCCCAATCTTATCAAGTTCATTCAAATATGAAGCAAAATCAGATTCGAGTATTCCTACATCTAGATATTTCGAAACTTCTTTATATATTTTCTCAAATTCTAGATAAGTATCACCATTTTTATAAGTAATTTCTCTCATAATATATAAAATACAAGCCTTGATTCTTCTTATGTCATCATTTTTAATATCTAATTTTTCTCTTATATTATCTATTCTTATAAATGATATTCCATCTAAATCAGTCGCGAATTCATATATGTTTTCATTTAATTGATCTAATGTTTTGTTGCGGTAAGTATTATATATATATAAAGCTTCACTACTATTAAAACCAATATCACAAAGATATATTATAGTTTGATGACTATTTTCATAATTCATCAAAGTATTATAGATAGTTTCAACTTTTTTACTGCTAATTTTAGGTACAACAAGTAAGTTGTTTTTATCTTCTAAAATCAAATTAATGGTGTTTTCTCCCAAAGAGTCAACTATCTTAGTAGCTAGTTTTTCACCAACACCAGGAAATAAATCACTTGATAAAAATTCAATTATTCCATCTTTATCAGTTGGCTTTACTTTTTCACTTTCTTTGACATTAAATTGAATTCCATATTTAGGATGTTCAACCAATTCACCAAATAAAATATAGTTGTCATTCTCTACTAGATCATAAAAATAACCAGTTATTGTTATTGTATGATTAATAAACTGACTCATCTCTTCAATATTAGTTTCATTTATTTTAAATATTCCAATAACATAACCTTTTTCTGATCTAAATATATCGGATCTGTATTTACCTTTTATATATGGATTCATTTTACCACCTATATAATTATATCATACATTCGTTCGCGAACAAATAAAAAGATTGCAAAATGCAATCTAATTAAACAAATTCGTACGGTAATCAATTAATCTCTTTATACAATCAACAATACTTTCATCTCTTGTTGCTATTTTAACAATTAATTCAACAAAATAAGGAAGTAAAAATACAATAACTCCAACAATTATCTTTTTTATTAATAATTGCTGAGCCTTTTTTACATCATCCTCTTTTTTAGCAACGATGGCTTTTCCCATATCAAACATACCGACAATGATTAATAAAATTGGAACTCCAATTCTAAAACCAACATATATTAAAGATACAAAATAGCCAACTGTATCAGGTAAGGTTGTATTAACACAAACAATATCAAGAAACATAACAATCACCAAACTAATTATAACAAATAAATGAGATTTGTCAAACAAAGAAAAAAGTGGAAAAATCCACTTTATTTACATACTCCATTTAATAAAGAATCAATACATGTCCAAGTATTATCATCAAGGCTTTCACCACTTGCAATGCTAAATATTAAGCCGACTAACGATACAATTAAGAACACTAGTCCAGCAGTAACTGCTTTTCTGACAAGTAAGTTTTGAGCTTTTTTTATTTCATCTTCTTTTTGAAGTGTAATTGCTCTTCCCATTTCAACCATACCGACAATGATTAATATCAATGGAACAGCTATTCTGATTGCATTATATATCAAATGAATGAGCTTAACTATTTGTTGTGGAATACCACCATCAATACCGAATGCAGCATTACATTCATTACATACTTTTGCCAAAGCCAAGAAATTAATTGGCATATATCATTCCTCCATAAAATATTCTATTATTGGTCTGTACTATTACCCTTAAGTAAATTATCAATACATGTCCACATATCTGTATTTTGCTTCTTTTGAGCTTCATCATCAGTCTTAGTTACTACACTGAATAATAAACTTACAAGTGATAGCATCAAGAAAACTAACACTGCAGCAATCGCTTTTTTAACTAGCAACTGTTGAGCTTTCTTTATTTCATCTTCTTTTTGTTGAGTAATTGCCTTACCCATATCAACCATACCAACAATGATTAATATTATTGGTACACCAATTCTAATTGCATTATAAACAAGGTGTATTATATCAACTAATTGTTCTGGTATAATCGTCCCATTACAATTAACACCCTTTACAAGAAAACTGATCACACAATCACTCCTTTAAAATTCACTACTCGCAAGCTCCAGTTGTTGCATTCAATTTGCCTTTTACAGCAGGCGTTGTAACATTACCTGACGCATCTTTCACAGCTGCAGTTTTGATACAACTCTGATTTAATATTGTATCAATACAACTTGTTTCTGTCTCAGTACCACCAATTGCACCAATTATTAGTTTCACACCAGAAAGCATTAAGAATACAATCAAAGCAGCAACAGCTTGCTTAACAAGTGTACTTTGAGCTTTCTTAATCTCATCTTCTTTTTGTTGAGCAATTGCTTTACCCATTCCTACCATACCGACAATAATTAAAATTATTGGTACACCGATTCTAATCGCATTATATACAGTTCTAATTAAACCTCCAATATCACTGGTAGCAAATTCATTACAATTTATTTCTAAAAAATTAATTAAATTCATTTTATCCCATCCTTATAAATCAAAGTTTTTAAATTCATGAAACATACAATTCTATTGTCGTCCGTTCGCGTTTGGCGATTCTTCAGGCTCTTCGACTTTTTCTTGAGCATCATCTTTAGCATCAGAATCATTACCAGTAGTACCTGCTTTTTTACCTGTTAAAATCTCAGCAACACAATTCCAGTTTGAAGCATTTTGACTATCACTCTTACTAGCAACAGCACCAACAACTAAATTTACAATTGAAAACATCAAGAATACAACGACAGCAGCTATTGCTTGCTTAATAAGTGTACTTTGAGCTTTCTTAATCTCATCTTCTTTTTGTTGAGCAATTGCCTTACCCATTCCTACCATACCAACAATAATTAAGATTATTGGTACACCAATTCTAATTGCATTATATATGCCTCTAATAATACCTACAATATCGCCTTCAATTGTAGTAGAGCCACATGTAACAGCATCTGCTAAAAAATTGATTAAATTCATACCTTTACTCTCCTCCTATAATTAATTCTATCATAAAATAATTATATATCATTTGACATTTTTAGTCAATTATCTTTATGAAGCAAATTAAGTGTTAAACCAATAACACCAACTATAAGTAATATCAAGCCATATTTGAAATATGTATTAATAATATTATATCCATACATTTTAATAAAATAAGATAATGTATTATTGTAATAATAAAAGTTTTTAATAATATCTTTTAATAATATAAATAATTTTGGTATTAAAAATAATATTCCAGTTACAATAAAAGAATTATAAATTGCTATATTTTTGTGAAACAAAACAATTAAAAATATAGTTGCTGCAAGAAATACAAAAGCTAAGCCTTTAGATGCATTTTTAAATGGTAATAATTTTATTATTTTACTTAGTTTGTCAATTTTAAAAAGATTATTATAATAAGTATTTGCTAATGTGTTACATAATGATTTAATATTTTCATTATCTTTACTACCAAAATTCTTAAAAACATTATTATAAAATTCTTTTTCTATACTATCATTTTCTTTATTATAGTAATTATCTAAAATACTTTTAATATCGCTTTTTATTTTGTCTTTTGTAACATATTTATCATATACATATTTTAATTCATTATTTGGTAATTCTTGTTCTAATTTAGATGTTATATCTTTATATGCATAATCATAATAATTCATTTCATCAAGTTGTTTTAATATTTCACTTTCAGCTAATAGTTTAGAATATAACATTAAAGTAAAAGAAACAATGATTAAAACACTTAAGATAATAGTTAATAGTAGTTTTTTAATCATTTCCATTCCTCCTCTACTTGGTTGGCATAAAGGACAAATCTTTTATCAGAATAAACTAATTCATCAAATGGATAACATGTATATATAATTAAAGTCTTATCATTTTTTTCTAAAGATGAATATTCATTGGCACCCATTATTTCCATTTTGCTAATTAGATATTTAAAAGTACCATAATTAGTTTCTATTTTTATATCAGAACCAATTTTGATATTCTTTAAATTATTTAAATATAATTTTGAATTATGTCCACTTAAAATAATTGTTCCTTTAAATCCAGGGAAAGATCCCACAAAACCAATTCCTTTTTTTAAAATTGCTTTTGTATCACCATAATATACTGGAAGCTTAATATTTATATCATCAATTTTGAGCATAGCAAACTCAGTTCCATATGTAGGATACTTTAATACTTTTTTATTCTTTACTTCCATTTTAGTAATACTTGTTTTTTCTCTATAACTCATTGAGTTTATTATATTGTATAAATCATATGATAAAGAACCAAATTTAAAATAAAAAATATTAGTTATTAGCAATAAAGAAAAACCAATCATCAAAATATTATTTATTACTTTTTTCTTTAAAGTAGTAAATAGCAGAATAAAGGCTATTATTAGCCCAAGTGGCAATATATACTTTAGACTCACGAATATTTTAGAAAAACCAACATAATTAAAAGTATTTCTAACTAATGTTACACTATCTAAGTACTCACCATTTTCATATATTTCAATAGTATTATCATCACTATATTTAATATTAGTATCTTTGTTTTCTAAATCTGGTGCCTTAATTATTAGTTTTGATCCCTCATACAATTTTTTATAAATATCGAGTTTTTTAAGAGATGAAATATCATCTAAATCATCAACACTACAAATATTTTCTTTTTTAATTGTATTTAAAACATCTACTAAATTATCATATATTATATCAATTGATTTTTGATCAATATCTTTACTCTTTAATAATCTAGAATATAGTTTAAAATAGCGTCCATATAATGCTTCAGTTTCTTGATCACACACTTTTTGATTCTCAACTAGTTTAATTATATCCTCTTTTGTATGTGCAGATACAAAAAAAGGAAATAGTAGAAACAAGAATATAATAATTAACTTCTTTCTCATTCATTCCCTCTTATTCTATCAAAAAATGAAAGTTTTTCTTTAAAATCAATTTCTATTTTTTCATCAGTCATTATTTTGGCAGCATTTTGAGTAAATATTCTAGCTGCATATTTTCTATCAGTTAAACTAGCAACTCTTCTTTTAGCATCTTTTACTTTTTTATAGTATTTCTGCTCTGAGCGATGAATATCACTAGCCATAAATGAATAACAACGATGCTTTAAAATTTTAACAAATAAATTTTTAGTGTTTTTACCATATGTATCATACAAAGACATATAATTTCCTTGAAAATATATTCCTTGTCTACACATATCTAAGATTTTATTAAAATCTTCTCTAAAGTAATTATATCTTTCAGGATGAGCAATTATTATTTTATATCCCATATCTCTCAATTTAAACAAATAAGTGTCTAAACCAGGATATTCATTATATATTGGTAATTCAATAAGTAAGTATTTTGAATCTCCAAGTGAACTAATCTCATCTGCTTTGATATATTCATCTATTTTATTATTTATATAAATTTCATTACCAAGTAATAAATTAATTTTACCTTCAAATTGACTCTGAAGTTCTTTTAAAATCTCTCTTTTTTTACTATTTGGACACATATATTTTGATTCTTCAATATAGTGTGGAGTAAGAAATATTGTTCTAACCCCTGCTTTATATGCACTCTTTAGTATCTTTATACTATCTTCTAAAGTTTTTGACCCATCATCGATCCCATATAAAATATGAGAATGGACATCTATCATGAGTAATATTTTCCATAATATTTATTGGCATAAACACTACCATCAGTTGCAACACGATTAAATACAACTCCGGCAACATTTGCACCAACATTTAGAAGTGACTTTTTCGTATTTTGTAAAAGTTCTAATGGTGTCATTTTAGAAGCAGCAACTATTACAGTCTTATCAACCATCTTCGAAATTATCAAAGAATCAGTAAGACCAGTAACAGGTACGCAGTCATATATGATAATGTCATATTTGTCTTTAAATAGTTCCATCAATTTCTCGTTCTTAGAACTTGCAAGTAGCTCTGCTGGATTTGGTGGAACAGCACCCATTGGTAAAACTGAAAGATTTTTTATCTCTGTTTTTTGAATATATAAATCATAATCTTTAATGTCTGAAATTAAAAGATTTGAAAATCCATTTTCGTTAGAAACATTAAATACTTTGTGTAAACGTCCACGACGCATATCACAGTCAATAAGTAATACTTTTTCTCCAGCTTGGGCAAACGCACACGCAAGATTGGATGAAACAAAACTTTTACCCTCACCTTGCATTGAACTAACAACAGCAATGGTTTTTAATTCTTCATCAACAGTTGAAAATTGTAAATTTGTTCTCAATGTTCTAAAACCTTCACTGATTAAAGATTTTGGTGAAGAAGCAACAACTAAATCATTTGTCATTTGCGTGCCTCCTTCCTAATTGGAATAATTCCTAATACTGGTAATCCAACTTTTTCTTCAATTTCTTCTTTTGTTTTTAATGTTGTATCAAAATAATAAATAACAAATACTATAGCACAACCTAATACTAAGCCAATTAATAAATAAATTACGACTTGTTTTACTAAATTTATATTATATGGCACATCGTCTATTTCTGCTTTATCAATTATATTTACGTTCTGAATTTGATAAATAGTAACAATTACATCACAGAATGTACTCGCGACTTCATTGGCAATTTCAGCAGCTTTTTCTGGATTCGCATTTTTAACTGTCACAGATATTATCTCGGTATTAGATACCGAATCAACTGTGATCATTTTCTTCAATTCTTCATACTCATAGTTAAGGTCTAATTTCTTTATTACTTGATTTAATACTTTCTTACTAGTTATTATCTCACGATAAGTAGAAACCAATTTTTGGTTTAATGTTATATCTGCTGTTAAACCAGATGAAGCACTAGTATTAGAATCAAATGTTGTAACATTTGCAAGTAACAAAGTCGTTTTAGACTTATACATTGGTGTTTGAATAAATAAAGAATACATCGAACCAATTAGGCCACAAAAAATAGTAATTAGAATAATTATTAAGATTTTGCTAACAAAGTATTTTAATAAATCTGTTAAATTAATTTCTTCCATAAAATCCCTCACAAACATTATATAACATGAACTCTTTTTTTTCAATAAAAAAAAGATAAACAAATGTTTATCTTTTAATTAAATTTGCTTCTTATCACGCATTGTTACCATATAAATAGTTTCAGCTAATGTAACAATTACAAGGGCGATTGCTAGAACTTTCCAAATAGTGTCTCCTTCTTCGCACTCTTCACATACTTTACATTCCTCACATACTTTTTCAGCTTCTTTGCGTTCTACTGTGATACGATAAACTTTCTTGTTACCATCTTTATCTTTTACAGTTATTTCATAGACATTTTCACCATTAGATAGTTCTTTAGGTCCAGACATTTCTTTAGTTGATGTAGGATCTTCTAAAGTAGAATTTATTTCAATAGATTTTACATCATTTTCAACAACTAATAAATATTCTGTCTTATCTGGACTAAAACTAATATGATAGCCTTTAACTTCTAATGTTTTTAAATCGGTTGAAGTATTTTTAACAGTTTCTTTAGTAGGAACAGTTACATTTATTGTATATACTCTCTTAGCTCCTGATTCAGCAGTTACTGTTACAGTTATCTTATTGGTTCCCTCAACTAACGTTGGTGAACTAATTTTTACTTTAGCAGTTTCGTCTTCAGCTGTTGCATCAACTTTTAAAGCTGAACCTGGATTATTTACTTTCAAATTATATGTTGTCGTCTCTTTATCAAAAGCGATGCTATATCCATCAATATCAAGACTACTTAAATAATTATTTGTTGACTTTGGTGCTCCTACCGTAAGAGTCTTTGTATAGTTACTTGCTTGAGCATCATTAAATGTAGATCCATCTGTTGAAGTTGTGAATACTATATTTTTTAATGTTAATGTTGCAGTATTACCAACAGTAGCACTAGATTTAGCTTTTACATATATCTTAGCTAATGTACCTTTATTTGGAATAGCTTTATTTTGGCTCATAACACTAAGTCCTAGTGGAGAAGTTGTTTTAGCAAGAATAGTGTATGAAGAACTTGTTTTGCTTATCAACAATTCAAAATCTTCACTATCTATAGTAAAATTCATCTGAGCACCATAAATTTTATTAGTGTCACTTACAATGATTGGTAATGTTACAGTCTCTCCTGGAGCAATAGTTGTTGTTCCGCTTAAACTAACACTAGCAGCAGTAACCCAAAATGGTAGAATTAAGATTAATAATAAAGTTAATTTTTTCATATATTTCCTCCTTGTTCAAGTGCTGCTTTAGCAATTAAATATACATCTGTTATTGTTACTGAATTACTATTATTAATATCTGCAGCCATTTGTGCATATTGATCAAGTTCTTTTGCATTTAATGAATAATATGCAGCCTCAATTGCATCTGTTATTGTTAAAGAAGCATTACCATTAACATCTCCCTTAACGATAACTCTATATTCTTTTTGAGTTTCATCTTCATCAGTTACACGTACTATTGCACCATTTGGAACTCTACTATAATTACCAAGATCAAATACTAGGGTTCCAAGATTATTGGCAAGTTCAATTTGACGTTTGAATTCTTCAATCGAGAATAATTTATCAAGAATTAATATTTCTTTTGCACGGTCAATATCAACATCGCCATCATGATTTTGAACTAACTCAATATCATAATCTCCTATGATAAGATTATCTCTCAAGTATTCTTTCGCATTAGAAAATTCAGTTGTTCCACGTTCTAAGATTGAATTTATTTTGGTCTTAATCGATTCAATATCTAAATCTCCTATTATTTCATTTATTGCTGAAACAAATTTATCATTTACTCTAGTAATCTGATCAATTTTATCAGTAATATCCTCATTTTTTTCTTGAACAGTTTTATCACTTTCTTTTAGTTCAGTGACATAATTTTCTAATTTATTCCATCTATTAGAAACAAAACTATCAATTGTTTCTTGAAGTGATGATTCCATATTATTTAATACTCTTGTTAAGTCTTCACGAAATTTCTTTTTTATTGTTACATCAAATATTCCTTCAGAACCACCCAATATTACAAATACTTCTTCATACGCATCCAAGGAATTAGTATATTTAGTAACATTCGCGGTAAAAAGTGAACCAAGTTCTTTATACTCATCGATTAAACCTTCGATTTCACTATTTTTGATATTGTTTTTACTATTTAGTTCTCGATTCATTACTCCGACAAATATTGAACCAATTAAATCGATAGTATCAGATAAATTAGATTTACTCGAATTAAATGTTTCTTTTATTTTAGTAAATAAATCAAAAGCACATTCAATACCTTCATTTGTTCCAGTATCAATATTCAAAGTTGCTTGATTGGTCCTAACAAAACTAATCAAATCTTGTTTAAAAGTAAAATAATTATTAATTTTACTTGCCATTCCAATGCTAGTTAAATTACTATCATTCACACTTTCTTCAAGTAAAGCAAAAGCATTGTTGTAGTCAGAATTCTGTAAGTACTTACTTATATCTTCCATAGTATCAACGTCTAGTGATGCTATTACTTGAGATTTGTTGTTCGTTAAATATGAATTAAAATTAGTTAAAGCAGAATTTAACTCATTTCCTTCACTTTCAACTCTAGCAATCATATTATCTGTTTCTGTTCGTATTCCAGATGCACCTACTATTGGTACATAAATAAGTAGAATTATCATCAATATTCTGAAAAAATTACGCATATTTATCATCTTCTTTCTATGGGTTAGTTATTGTCATTGAAGAAATCGTACTTTGGTTACAATTGCCAACACGATCACAGAACGAATTCGCACTGAAATAAATGTTAGCTGGATTATACAATTTATATAAATTTATTGAAGTAACATAATGATTAGTTTTAGTACATATTCCATTATTACAAACTGTTTCAGTTAATGAAGGATTATTGTAAACACTATTTATGTCTGCCCTCGTATTCCCAGAACTATACATTTCTCGTGCAAAGAATCCATCTCGAGGAAGATTAGTATTCTCATATATATCTTCTTCACCATCATAATAACTATAACTGCACTGAAGTTTAAGACTAAGTGGTATTGGAAACATGTTTGTATTTATCTTATAGCCTTCACTAACAGTGTATGTTATGTAATCGCTAACTATTGGATTAGTACTATTGCAACTTGATGAATTCGTGCATGTTAAGAATGAACATGTTGGTTTAAATGAAGAAATCACTATATAACCAGCAAGTACTGGTTCACTCATATTTCCTGGATAATCAAAGGCAACAAGTTTTATTTCATATTTACCATCGCCACTAATGGTCGTTTCATTAAATACTTCATTGTTGACATATATAATATATCCGCCAACACCACTACCAGAATCGGTAGCACCAGCTGCCCTATTTATTGATACAGGTCCACTAGAATAATAATGATAAAGCTCATTTTTTTTAACTTCACTCACTTCACCAGTATTAGAAGTAACCCCAATTGAACCAGTTGATTCAAATTCAGGTGCAACTTTATCAATATTCGTGACATTATATTTCATAAAGTCCGCAGCATCATTATTCTGGCATTTTATTCCCAAATTATAATTTCCATTTTCTGTTACAACAAGTGTATCATTAGATATCCAGAAATTTCCACCATCAAATGTATATAAGAAACCTCCACAATTACCACTAGAGTAAAGTGGCACTATTTTTAAAGTTACACTATCTTTAGTCCAATCAGTAGTGCTTACTTTTAAGCCGGCTATCAAGCTCTTATTTTTAGATAAAACCGTAACATTAACTAATAATGTGGATGTATTTCCTACAGCATCAGTTGCTGAATAAATAATATCATACGTTCCTGGAACTGAAGTTTTTGCATATTCATCTTTAACTACTGCACAATTGATTCCATTAGATACATTGTCTATAGCTGAACAAGAAAAATTCGCTACTTGATCTTCAACTACTCTTACTGAAAATGAATTTGTATAAGTTGTTCCACCATATGATACTCTTATTTGAGGTGGTGTCTTATCCTCAACAACAATTGTTCTTGTTATTTTTGAAGAAAAGTCTCCAACTATTACTCTATAATCTTCTTTAAAAATACCAGTTCTAGTAAATCTATTAGAAGTCATTGCATCAGAATAATTTCCATCAACAATAAGTTTATAGTAACAAGCTGTATCAGTAGAAGTTGAATTTCCCCTAGTACAAGTTAAATTCTTTCGCTTAACTTCAACTCCTTGATCTTCATAAGAATCACCTAATTTAACATACAATGGAGAATCACCATTTATAGTTAAACTGATATCTAAGTCACAATAATATCCTTCCATTGTTGTTTCAGCATCAAATGAGAAATCAAATTCACCATCACTATTTTTATTTATCTCAATAATTAAACTATTATCAAATTGTTTTTCAGTCTTAGGGTTTTTCAAATCTTTTTCTAATAAACTAGTTCTCTTCAAATCACATAATGTAATTACATTGTGATCGGATAACATATTACTATTCTCAACGGCATAAGTTCGACTAGCATCAAGAATACTATTTATCTGTATCTGATATAGTTTATCAGTTGAACTTTTAATTATTCCAGTAATTGAAAAAACAGCAATAAAACCAAGTGTGACCATTATAATGATAACAGTCATCATCTCAACTAATGTAAACCCATTCTTTCGCATAAGCCACCTATTCTATTCTAATAATATATTAACATAATATCTAAAAAAAAGAAATAAAAAAGATTTTATTTTTCTTTTTTATCCCCGTAATTATAAAAATTATTATAGTAAAATCATCTTTTTTGATTAATTCTTCATGTGTTTAAATTCCCTTAATTTCACCTATCGTGATTGGGCAATCATCCATTCAATAACATTGGTCTCATTAAATGCAGATGGTTGAATTGCATGATCAACATTTGGAACTTCATAGAATTTGATATTTACCCCATGCTGTTTCATACGATTATAAATATTTTTGCCTGTTGCATAAAGACCGTCATTTGTTCCAACAATAATAACAACTTTGATATTTTTTATATTGCTATAATTAGCATGATCATTAGCAGGTGCTAATGGAACAGCGGCTGAGAAAAAATCTGGATATCTAGAAATTGCATCAATAACAGCTCCACCACCAAGTGAATGACCAGTTATTGAGATTCTCTTTGGATCAACATTGTATTTAACGACAATTTGATCAATCAAACCTTTTAAATCATCAAAACAATCAGCAACCCATTTTTTATTAGCTGAAGCACATTGTGGAGCTAAGAAAATAGCTTTCTGCCCGAATCTGCCAGATTTCATATTATTCACGAATGTTGTATTATTATTAAAACTGCGATTAATATTAGAACTAAATTCTCCTGAACCATGTAAAAAGATTACAAGTGGATTCTTTTCGTTTAAATCCAAACTATCAGGATAATATAATATATAATTCAAATAATTGTAGTGCATTTCTTGATTGTAATGCTTAGGTGTAGTTTCTTTATAATTCTGATGTTCAAATATTGGCCAACTATTATCAACAGTAAGACAATTAATAATTGAATAATTATCAGCTTTATCATAAACTGTTACAGCAACATTTCTTACCATTTCTTTTACAGTATATGTATTTGATTCGGAATCATATTTTTGGTTATTAAAATTATAACTATAATTCTTTATTCCATTTTCATCATTAGCAGTTACTGTTATAACAGTTTTGTCATCATTTATTACATTTTTGCAACTTCCTGTTGGTTTTTTCTTATCAATGTTTTTTATTTCAACACTTTTTTCAAATACATTTCCATCTTTTCGCTTAATTGAAAATATATATTCATCATTTGAACTAACTTCATATTTTATTTCATTTAAACGTATTATATTACCATCTGGATCTAAAGTAAAATCATACCCATCTCCAGATGTCTTAAGGGTGATTACGACATTTCCATTTGTTAATTCTTTCGGTGCATAATCAATATCAATTTTTAAGTCAGATAAGTCAGCTGCAACAATTATATTTCGCGTTTCTTCTTTAGTAATTCCACTACTATTTGTTATACGATAAGTAATAGTATATGTTCCAACTATATTAGTATCAACATTACTTGTTACAACTACACGACTAGTTATATCTCCTTCTTTAGAGTCATAAGCAGTATATCCTTTTTCTTGGTATGTTTCGCCTCTTAATATTGAAACTTCCTTATTTCCTTTTAGTGTCAATGATAATGTTGGTGTCATTTGTTTGTTATTTTCAGGGTTATTTACTGGCAAAAAAAGCAAAACTAAAATAATCACTATTAAAATTAGAAATAAAACAGCAATGTGATTTCTTACATAATTTTTTAGTTTTCCCCAGATTGATTCTTCCATAACTCACCTACTATAAAGATTATAACACAAAAAGAGGTTATTAAAACCTCTTTTATCATCTAGATTGATTAATCATCCATTCTATAGCATCGGTACCATTATAAACATCAGATGTTATTCTATGATATTTTCCTTGCAATGGAATAAACTCGATTTGACCACCAGCATTCTCTATTTCTTTAGCACTATTAAGTCCTTTACTATAAACAACACTTGTATCATTAGTTCCATGATAATGTCTTATTGGAGTAGAAAGTAAATTGCCAACATTACCATCTTTGTTTCTTCCAGATACGACAACAGCTGCTGAAAACATGTTAGGATACTTTCCAATCATCGTATATACTCCAATTCCACCAGAACTATGTCCAGTTATTGAAATCCTACTCTCATCAATATTGTAAGCATCAGTAACTTTATCAATCAAATCTTTTACTGTTGTAAGATAACTATTCCAATAGCTTCCGCCAGGTCTTTGAGGAGCCAAGTATACAGCATCTTTGAATTTCCCTGATTTCATATTTTTAACAAACACTAGTCCAGAAAGTTCACTTACATCCGTTCCAACTTCACCATCACCATGTAAAAATACAACTAGTGGATTTTTAACACTTAAGTCTAAATTATCTGGATAATAGATTACATAGTTCATCCCGTTATACTTTAGACTTTGATAATGAGACGCAGTTGTTATTGGTGAAGATGATGAAGATGAAGATGATGATGACGATGAAGATGATGAAGTTCTCTTATCATCTACAAGGCAACTAATTGATTGATAATTATCAGCATTATCATAGATAGTTACAGAAGCAGTTAAGATAGATGCGTTAACTGTATACGTACTTGAAGTTGATTCCCCAGTATACCTTCCAACATTGTACCCATATTTCTTAATTCCACTTTTATCGACCGCATTTACTGTAACTATCGTATTACTATTAGTTACTATACTTTTACAACTTCCAGTTGGTTTAGTTTTATCAATATTTCTAACTTCAATAGTTTTTTCGATAATGGTACCATCTTTTTTCTTCAAACTAAAATCATAACTTCCATTATCAATAACTTTATAATTAAATTCAGTTAAAGTTGTTATATTTCCATCTGGATCAAGCATAAAATCATAGCCATCACCTTCAACAACTACTTTTAAAATGATGTCTTCATTAGTAATTGTATTCATAGAAGAAGTAATAGTAAAGTCAGCTGATGCTGTATTATTGACAACATTTACATAACGAAAAGCCTCTGCTACTTTACCATTACTATTAGAAATAACATATTTTAATTCATATTTACCAACTTTAGAAGTATTGACATTACCTTCTATTCTAACATTTCTCGTAATTATTCCATCTTTAGAATCATAAGCTTCATATCCGGGTTCCACATATTCTTCGCCTTTAACAATTACAACTCTAGGTTCTCCATTTAAACTTATAGTTGGAGTTGATGTAAATGATTTATTAGTTATAATTACAAATCTATTGCTTTTTAAATATTTATTGTTTCCTATAGCCTCATATTTTAATAAATACATTCCAACTTCAGTTGAAGCATTTCCATTTACTTTAACAATAACATCATCATTTTGAACATAATACCCTGGTTCTTTATAAGGATTACCATATCTAATATAGAATGGATTAGCACCACTTAAAACAAATTGATTACTTCTAAGAGTATCTTGCATATCTTTACTAGGTATTTCATTACAAATATAGTAAACTTTATATCCTGTAACTGATGCTAATACTAATCCTCCTTCATAACAATTATCATCAAGCTCCATTCCTATCATTGAAAATGGTAATTCTCTATCAACTGTCGAAAGAGATATGTTATTTGATTTAATATATTTTTTGGCAAGACTAATTGCTTTTTCATCAATAGTTCTTGTAGGTATGAGTAAGATTATCAAAATTATGATTAGCAGTATAATCAAAACATATAATAAATATTTTGACAAAAGTTCTTTAATTTTTTCTAAAGACTTTATATTATCTATACCTTCCATAATGTCACCTACTATAAATAGTATAACACATAAAAAAAGAAATTACCTTTCTTTTTTCATTTCATTATAACTAATCAAAACATTTTCCATCAAACTTATAGTTGTCATAGGACCAACACCTCCAGGAACTGGAGTTATAAGTTTGGCTTTTTTATAAACATTTTCATAGTCAACATCCCCATATAATTTTCCATCTATTCTATTAATCCCAACATCAACTACAACTGTCCCTCTACGAACATAGTCAGCTGTAATAAACTTAGCTTTGCCAATAGCAACTATTAAAATATCAGCTTTCTTTGTGTATTTTGCTAAATCTTTAGTTTTTGAATGACAAACTGTAACAGTGGCATTCTCATTTAAGCATAATCCAATTAGGGGTTTACCAACTAAATTGCTTCGTCCAACTATAACAACATGTTTTCCAACAAAATCAACATTATAAGCCTTTAAAAGAGTAATTATGCCCTTTGGTGTACAAGATACTAATGAAGCCTTACTGGTTAGTAATTTCCCAGCATTGATTTCTGTTAAACCATCTATATCTTTAATTGGATTTATTTTATTAATTATCTTAGTTGCATTTAGGTGAGCAGGTATTGGAAGTTGAACAATTACTCCATTTATCTTATCAGAAGCATTAATTTCTTCGATTTTCTTAATTAATTCATCCTCTGTTACATTTTCGTCAAATTTAGCATGTTCGAACTCATAACCTATTTCGCGAGCAAGTTTCGCCTTAGAATTAACATATATATTACTAGCTGGATCTTCACCAACTTGAATAACAACTAAACTTGGTTTGGGATTTAAGTTTTCAACTTCTTTTTTTAAATTTTCTTTTATCTTGAGTGATAATTCTTTACCATTCATTTTCATAAATATTTCCTCCTTACTTTTTTAAATACTCTATTGCTTCATCAAAATTTTTAATACAAACAATGTTTAAATCATATTTATTTTCTTCTTTTAATTTAGTAGCTTCTTTACAATTGTAGTCAGAGATAAAAAATATTGAAGTATTTTCTTTAACTGCTGCTTTAAGTTTATACTTTACTCCACCTATTGCCCCGACATTTCCTTCACTATCAATTGTCCCTGTTCCAACAATCATGCGCCCTTTTATGATATCTTCATCGATCAAAGATGAGTATATGTAAAGAGCATTTGCAAATCCTCCTGAAGAACCCATCTCCGAATTTTTCTTCTCATATTTTACTTCTTGAGAAAGTTTATAATCATATATTATGTCTGTACCTATTCCAATTTTTTTGGCACCGTTAAGTTCAATTAACTTAACTTTCCTTGTTACTTCTTTTTTTCCAGCTATGACCTTAAGTGTAAGTTCATCTCCTACTTCAAGATTTTTGATATATTCGGCTATGTCTTCACGCGACTCAATTTTTTGACCATCTATATAGGTTATTTGATCCCCAACTTTTAAATCTGTCTGAGCCTCTTCTAAAACATAAGTAACATAGATTTTACTAGATAAAATCTCAACATCTTTGCCCGCTTTTTTAAATGCATAAACAATAGCATTATTGAGACTTTGATCCAAAGTTACTTTACCTCGTTCTTGCGCATCGGCATCTGTTTCATTATCTAGTATAACTTCTTCTCTTTTTATAATATCCCAGTCTTTAATAAAAAGTGAAAGTAAAAGTGAGGGAATCGTCGCAGGTCTTTCTGCAACATAAACAAGAGATATATCACCATTTATTTCTCGAGCATTCTCAATTTCGAATCTTTTTTTGAGTGAGAGAGTTCCTCCAGGAGAATCAATATAATAAGGAAATCTAATGCTAAAAAGTAAGAGAAATGCTAAGAATATATAATAGAATATAATTTATCTAGAGATATTATTTTATTAAACATATTTACTCCTTTCTGAGGTGAATCATGAAACGCATAAGTGATTACTCTTTTATTTTAATTTTAATATTAATTTTTATTAACCTTTTTACCATTTCAAATATCAAAGAAATAATCATGGATTCTTGTTCAATTTGGTTAAACAATCTAATACCATCAATATTTCCTTTCTATATAATAAGTGATTTATTAATAAATTATGGCTTCATAAATGTATTAAATCTAGTTTTTAAAAACTTTTTTTACAAATTATTTAAAATATCTGAAGGATCTATATTTGTACTCATATTTAGCATGTTAACTGGATTTCCAAGTAGTGCTAAATACATAAAAAGTTTAATAAAAGAGAATTTGATAAATGCTAGTGAAGCTAACAATATTATTAGATTCTGCCATTTTTCAAATCCCCTTTTTGTTATAAATATTATTGGTTTAAACATATTAGGAAGCAAGAAATTAGGTTTTCTTATCTTAATAAGTCATTTCATTGCAAATTTTGTAATTGCTTTTATCTTTAAATCTGACAATACTACTAATAAAACAAAAATTAATTTAACAAGTGAAAAACTCAGTGTTGTCTTAACAAATAGTATATTAAACACTTTCAATTCTCTACTAATTATACTTGGTAACATAATCGTTTTTAAATTGTTAATTGAAATAATATTCAAACATTTTTACTTTAATTCAATGATTAATGCAATAATTAATATTATACTTGAAATAACAACTGGTATATTAAGACTAAATAGTTTAAATATTAGTACCAATATTAAAGCCATTATTATAACTAGTGCCATTTCTTTTGGTGGATTATGTGTCCATAGTCAAGTATATGGAATATTAAGTGATACTAAAGTCAAATACAAGAACTATTTGATTGGTCGAATTATTCAAGCAATTATTGCCCCAATTATATTAATGATGCTCAATAGTATATAGAACATATGGATTTTCAATTGTTCCGTTACCTGTTATATATAAACTTGCATCAAGATATAATGTTGGTCTTGTTTTTAATTGTACAGTTATATCGGCCTGGCTGAAATAGTTATCATTTGTTAATGTCCAAGTATTTTCATATGTTACTCTTGTCATTAATCTATAGAATAAAGCTTCTTCTTCTTTTTTCTTTTCTGGCCAAAGCCAATTTTTATGTACACAACTAATACCATCACTATTAGTAATAATAATCGTTTCATAGCATCCTGGATCAGCACTTGAGAATAATACATCAGTTGCAGATAAAATACCTGCATTAGGCCCACATGTATTACTTAGGCAGTCACCTCTCCATTTACCGCGATCAATACTTTGATCCCAAAGTTCACGATCTGCACCTTCATCGGTGTAAATATCATATGCTTCATATCTTCGTTCATAAGTTAAATTGTTAAAACTTAAACTTAATCCATATTTATAAGTTTCCCATGGAACTGTTCCTATATTAAATACTCCATTTGTAATTTGTAATCTTCCAGCTCCTGTATTAAGTAATGCCGGCAAGTAATAATCGTTCGCAACAGAATTAACGTATTGCTTTTCAAATCTGCAATTATTACCATCGCATATTTTTTTTGACCAAACTGCTGATCCATCCAATACATTAATATTCTCTGCTGAACTAAATGGTAATTCTTCTAAACCATTTTCATCTTGAAGATAATCATTACTTACTACTTTAAGTAAAAATCTATCATCTTTACCACTAACATCATCAATTTTGACGATCTCACCATTTTCATTTACATCATAATTAGATTGATTATCAAGCGAAATAATTCTAAAAATTCTACTGCCAATGGCCAAATAATTATGAGGGTCTTCACCTTTATAGACAATTCGTCCTGTTCCATTATACTCATATAATCCTTCGGATGGTGAATTGCTATGTAAGTTTTTTATACGATTGAAGGCTGTTTCATATGTCTTAATCGTACGTGTTTTTTCAACTCCAGCGGCGTCATTAATTCCATGATAACGAATAAATCCATTTCCATCAGAATCAAAATCAAGTGCACTTGGTTGAACATCTGAACTATTAATTACTACTCTACCATCTGGATAATATACTATCCACCCTGGTTCAATAAATAAATCATTTGAAAACTTATAACTTACAGCAGGTCCAAGCAAGAATATTTCAGCTTTATTACTTGTAGAAGGACTATAAACTGTTTCATTATTACTAAATTGATAAAAGGCTTTTATTAAGTATTTTCCATTATCAAAAATAGAATTTTTAATATTTAAATTTATTGTTAGTATTCCTTGATTATATGTATAATCATTATTAAGTGATGCTCCTAAGCTTTCAACAAAACCAAGTCCGTTGAAATTATAAACATCATCCCCAAATATGAAATTGTTATTGGCTTTATCAATTTGCATTTTTTCAGATGTATTATCTTTATAAAAAAATGTCAAACAATCATCTCCACAATTTTTAATTAAAATTGTTTTTTTATCTAAAAATTTATTATTTATTTGTTCACTTATAAGTGATTGTTTATTTAAAAGTTCAGTTTTAACACCTAAATTAATATAAAGTTCTTCAACTGATGAAACAACTTGAATAATGAATACAAAAACTAATATACAAAGAACAAATGAAACAATTAATTCGACTACAGATAGTCCCTTATTATTAACCTTCATTTTGCACCTCACTTGCTTTATAAACATTTAAAGATGCTAAAGTATTATCATCAAATTCAGCAATCAACATATACTTGTCTTTTTCTTCTGTTGAATTTAAAGATAATATGTAATCAACAAATGTACTTCTTAAATGACCAGAATCATCTTTAAGATTACATGATTTTAAATCATTGATGTTTGAACTTGTAAATATTATTTGACGTGGTCTTGCATTAGTTGTAGTGATTCCAATTGTATCTAAGATAGTGTCACAATAGTTGATACTAGGTCCACTGAAAGTACTACATGAGACAAAAACGTAATACTTGCCACATTCACTATCATTAGTTGATTTATTGTTAAAATAAGCTGTTAATAGCTTATCATAGTTATCATCATTAAGTAAAAATGTTCGAAAATTTGATAGTGCATAAAGACTAGTAACATTGTCATAATTATAGCTTTTGTTATAACTTCGTGAAACTGCTTTAACCTGTGTATACAAAAGAATTATAACGGTTAAAACAACAACAGATGCAATAATACATTCAACTACCATGAATCCGTTTTTTTTCATAAACATTCCCCTTTATTATTGAATTTTGAACAATTATATTATATAATACTTTTAGAATAATTACCAGTGGTAATGAATAAAGAGGGATAAAAATGTTACGAAAGTATAATTTTGCGGATACGCCGATTGTAGAAATTGTTAACGATATTTTATACGATGCCTCTCTACGAAAAGCTAGTGATATCCATTTTGATCCACTGGATAATTTCGTAAAAATCAGGATTCGTATTGATGGTACTTTAATGGATTATGCAACTGTACCTAATGAATATAAACAAAATTTAATAACTCGTATTAAAATCTTAAGTGGTATGAACATTACTGAAACAAGACTTCCACAAGATGGTGCAATAAAAATTACAATTGAAACAGCTGAATTAGATATGCGTGTTTCAAGCTTACCTACCAACTTAGGAGAAAAAGTCGTTATTCGTATTATGGATTACAAATCCAATATGAATGGTATTGAACACTTGGATTTTAATAAGCAAAACTACGAAAAAGTTTTAGAAATGATTAATAAACCAAATGGTATTATATTAGTAACAGGTGCTACTGGTACTGGTAAATCTACTACCGTTTATTCAATTCTTCAAAGAATTAATCGTGAAGAAGTTAATTTGATAACTGTTGAAGACCCAATTGAAATGGATTTACCAGGTGTCAATCAAGTTCAAGTTAATAGTGAAATTGGTCTTACATTTGCTAATACACTTCGTTCTATCTTACGTCAAGACCCAGATATTATAATGATTGGAGAAATTCGTGACTCCGAAACTGCAAAAATTGCTGTTCGTGCATCTATAACTGGACACTTGGTACTTTCTACAATACACACAAATAACTCACTTACGACTATTGAGCGTTTACTTGATATGGATGTTGAAAGATATTTACTTGCTTCAGCTTTATCAGGAATTATTTCTCAGCGTCTTGCTCGTCGACTTTGTCCACATTGTAGAAAAAAAAGAGAGACAAAACCTTATGAGAAGGATATATTTAAAAAGTATCTTGGACGTGACATGAATGAAATATTCATATCTGAAGGATGCGACAAATGTAATCACGGTTACCTAGGACGTATTGCAATTCAAGAAGTCCTTTTAATCAACGAAACAATCAGAGATGCAATTAATAACTCAATGCCAAAAGAAGAATTAAGAAAATTGGTATATGATCAAGGAAATGTAATTACAATGTTTCAAGATGGTTTATTAAAAGTAGAACAAGGACTAACTTCTTTAGAAGAAGTAATGCGTTTAATTGAAGTTGATGATGCTCAAATGGAGGACTTAATCAGCGAGGAACGAACTCAAGAATTGAATTCTGAACCTACAGAATACAAAACTGATCCTCCTATTTTAGAAGATGTTAAACCAGAACCAATAAATGATAATTTTGAGTTCGAAACATTAGAATTTTAAAAGCAAATTAGATTTGCTTTTTTTCTTGCAAAAAAACAAGTATCATTTCTAATACTTGTTTCCATACATTTCGAAGAAATCATCCATTAAAACAAAATCTTCAAAAGAACCACCTGTTCTTTTCATATAAACCATTTTTATTCCATCAGTCATATTTGCTATTTTAATTGTTGTATCATCAATACCTAATACAATTCCAACATGACCAGGTCTATGAACAATATCACCAGGTTTAATTAATGCAACTTTTTCTTTATTAGAGAAAGAATAAGTATGTTTCTTGGCATTAAAATTGCCCCACATTCCTGTAGATTGTCCACTATAACTTACAATACTTGAATCAAATCCAGCATTAACATAAGCCCATGCAGTATATCCAGTACAATCTAAGCCATTAAGGCAGCTCGTTCCTCTTTGCTCAGTACAAACATAAGTACCATCTGTCTTTGGAAAACCTTCCCTCCAGCATCCCCATTTAGTATTAAGTCCTACTTTTTTATATTTTCCTCCCCAGAAATATGGTACTCTATATGGAAAATATTTTACTAAATATTCGGCTGAGGCAGCAACAGCATCCCTACTCTTTGGTCCATATTCTTGAACTAAATCTGCAAGTTCTTTTTCATATTTTGAAAGATCAGCATCACAAGGAATGTTCTTGGTAGGAACTGTAATTGGAGTAGTGTTGTTCTCAAATAATCTTCTTGTCTTACATTCAACATCAATAAAATTATCACTATTGTCATAAATTCTAATCATAAATGTTGATAGTTTTTCATTTATTGTAAATTCATTATTTTGGAATGTAAGATTATTATAGGTATATCTATTTATGCCACCTTCATCAGTTGCAGTTATAGTAACCTCGGTTTTATTATCATTTGTCTTAGCTTTACATGTTCCACTAGGCTTTTCTTTATCTAAAACTTTTACTTCATAATTTTTACTATATCCTTTTTTAGTATAAACTGTAAAAACATGAGAACCACTTTTATTATAATTATATGTAAAATATTCTTCTGTCTTTTGAGATTTATCTGGTAATAAAACATGATCAAAGTCATAACTAACGACATTAACATCAATTATTTTATTTTGATAATCAACTTCACTTTCAAAGATTATATCAAATACTTTTACCATCCTACTTATTGTCTTTTCGCGATTATCAATTTTAATTGAATATTTTACTTCATAATTTCCAATTGTATTATAATCAACATTATTAGAAACGACTATACTTGAAGTTATATCATTTCCATTATAAGTAGCTTTAGCACCACTATCTTTATAAACATTATTTACTAAAACATATTCTGTTCTATCACCATTTAAAGTCAATGTCACATTTTTTAAAGTGTCTTCAATAACATTTACTTTTCTCACATGTTCTAACTTAAATTTACCTTCTTTAGTTAGCAATCGATACTTAATCATGTAAGTTCCTATTTTATTGGTATCAAGATCTGATATAACTTTTACAACATAATCATTACTACTCAAATAATAACCATATTCATAGTATTGTTCACCCAAATAAATGTTTATTTCGCTACTACCATATAATTCAAATTTTACTTTTTCTTTTGGCTCAATCAAAAAAAATAAGGCAATAACTATTAAAATAGCTACAATAAGTAAAACTATGACATGTTCTTTTACCCATATCAATGTTTCATCAACCTTATCTTTCATTTGATTCACCTCGTTTTTTTAAATAGTATCTTATACTCTCAGTAGCAAAATCTAATTCCACAAGTATCTCACTTTGCCATTATCATCATCAAGTCTTCAAAACTAAGACCCAAAAAGAATATTATCAAACCAGATATGCACAAAAATGGTCCAAGTGGTAATAAGTGTTCATCTTTGCTAAAATAAACATAAATTGCATATGGAAAAGCAATAAAAGCAGATAAGCAAAGTGCAACTATTGACATCTTATATGTAACAAGAGCCCCAATAAAAGTCATTAGCTTAACATCTCCACCACCCATTGCTTCTTTTTTGAATGAATAGTCAGCAGCTATTTTAATTATTAAAATAATTACAAAACTAACTATAGCATTTATTCCCATGTCTTTTAGTTCTTCCAAACCACCTTGAAAATAGCCAAGAATTAGAATTATAATTCCACCAATTACTAAGACTACATCATCAATGATCATATATCTTATATCTGACGCAATTGTAATAATTGCAACGGAAGAAAATGTTATCGCGATTAAAAATTCGATAGTTTCTCCATATAGATAATATGATAAGGTAAACAAAGAAGCTGTCAAAAGCTCAATTATTGGATAAATAATTGAAATCTTTTTTTTACAATAGCGGCATTTCCCACCTAAAAATAAATAAGAGAAAACTGGAATTAAATCCAGTATCTTAAGTTTATGTTTACAACTAGGACAATGTGATGCTGGAAAGACAATCGATTCTTTTCTTGGTAGTCGATAGCCTACTACATTATAAAATGATCCTAGCACAAGTCCAAATACAAATATTAAAACATAAATAAATATTTGCATTTTAATGTCCCCCTAACTAACCTAGTGATGAATAAATACCAAACATCGGCACGATTACAGCTAAAATAATTACACCAACAATACCTGTAAGTAAAATGATTAAAAGTGGTTCAATAATTACTTTCATACGATTTACGATGTTTGAATGTAAATCTTGATAATATTCTGAAACCTTCTCGAGCATTTCAGCTAATTTACCAGTTCTTTCTCCAGTTACTATCATTTCATAAGCTGGAACTGGAAATGCCCAATGGCCTTTAAAGGCAACTGAGATATTTTCACCTTTACGTAGGTGTTTAATACAATTTGCAATTAATCTTCTATAAATTTCATTATTAGTTACTTGCATTAAAATATTCATAGTATCTGTAATATACACACCATGTTTTAATAATGAAGAGAAAGTCTTAGTAAAATTAGTCACTTCATTATAGATGATTACATCTTTTAAAACTGGTATTTTCATTCCAATTCGCTGCATAAATGCACGAGCAGCTGTTATATTTGAATATAAGTATCTAATAACTAGCAAAATTACAATGAATGCAAGAATAATATAATAATAACTTGCTTTAATAAAGTCACTGGCTGCGATTATTACTAATGTTATTTTAGGTATCGTTGCAGCATCCATAGATTGATAAATTGATGTGAACTTTGGAATTACATAAATCAAAACAAATGCAATTACAGCAATAGCAAGAATAAGTACTAATGTTGGATAAGTAAGTGCTGATTTCATTTGCTTTTTTGTTTGATCCATCTGTGTATAGTATTCTGCCATATCATCTAATGTTTCAGGTAAATCTCCAGTTAATTCAGATGTTTTAACCATATTTACTAATAGTTTTGGAAAAACACCATCGGTTTTAGCTAAAGCTTCACTGAAATTATCTCCAGATTTTAAATTATTTGCAATTCCTTTAAATGTCTTTTGATAACTGATATTTTTAAACTGCCTAGACAAAATCTCAACTGATTCAGTCAAAGTAATGCCAGCTTTTAAATATGTCGACAATTGAGTTAAAAAGAATACCATATCACTTGTTTTCATCTTCTTTTTAGCTGATGCCGTACGATGAAACAAGTTGATTGTCTGATTAGTTCTTATTTTATAGATATCATATCCTTCACTTAGTAAGTATGATTGAACTTCAACCAAAGAATATGCTTCATAATAATTTTTAACAAATTTTCCATTTCTATCACGAGCAGTATATTCGTAAACAGTCTTCGGTCCAAGATTGTTTTCTTCATCATTTTGAACGACAACTGGTTCTCCTTCTTCATACATCTCCTCATTCTGTTTAGCTTCTTCACGTTGTCTTTTACGTTCATCAGAAGCTTCAAATAAAGTTGGAAAAGCAATGGCCAAACGATCACGAAAAGATTGTTTTTCATCAATTTCTTTAAATACTTTTTCTTCAGACTTAGCAGTTTTTGAAACTTTAGCTTCTTTAATAATTTGCTTATCTTTATTAGGTACCGAAAGCAAATCTTCATTTTTATGTTCTGAAATGTTATTATTTTCAACAAAAACATGATAACCTAAATTCCCTTGATTGTTTGGATCAAATGCTTCCGCTTTAAAATTAGCATTTTTAACACTTAGTTCTGTTTCATAAGGCAAGTCCTCATTAGGATTAGAAGCATCAATAGTATTATTAGCTGCAACCGAAACATCTTCAATAACAGCATTAGGCTGAATGGCTTGATCAGGAACTTTCGCATAATTGTTGACATCTTCAATTGGAACATTTAACTCTTGATTTGCAGTATCAGTGATTTCAATATCACTCATATTGTCAACTAATTCTTTAGGACTAGGAATTTTTCCTTTACCATTTTTAAAATTTCTTATATGTTTAAGAGTTAAAACAGAGAATAAGAAATAGAAAATTGCCGATAGTAAAAAACCTATATAGAAAAACACATATTTTATTATTAAAAATAGTGCATAACATATATATCCAATACCTAGAAAATACCATCTAAATAATTTGCCGATAAACTTGAAAATCTTCATAAAGCTTATCCTCCCCTTTATATTCTTCTAGACTAAGTTAATTATAACATAAAAGATTTTTTTTGAAAACTTTTTTAAGCAATTTTCATATATTATTATGAAAGGAAGTATGAGTCATGAATTTTTACAATCCTTACTATTTTCCATATCAGTCTTTAACTCCTAAAAATGGTCTAATAAGTAATTTATTCAAGAATTTTAACTTAGCTTCAATTATAAATGGCACTGAGCGCACTTTAAATACGGTAAATCAAATAATTCCTATTATAAAACAAGCAAAACCAATGGTGAATAATGCCAAAACAATGTTTAAACTTATGAGTGAATTGAGCCGCGATGATGAAAAAAAACCAAACAAAAAAACCACTCCTAACGAAGTGGTATCAAGTAAGTATAATGAAGGTCCTACTTTTTTTGGATAAGAGTCTGCAAATAATCAGCTCTTTTTTTTATCATCATTTTTTTCTTACTATCGGGTATTTCAGATAATACTTTTTGGTATTTTTTAAGTAAGAATTTGAAATAATCGATATTATTACTTTCTTTTATAATAGGTCCTAACCAAATATCTGTTTCTTCAAATTCAAAATATCCTTTTTCAAAATAGATGAAAACATAATATCTATCATCAAAAATTACTCGTTCATTCTTAATTTTAAATCCATTTTTGAGCATAAATTCGCGTAGTAATTCAAGATCACGATTTGCTTGAACTATAACATCATTTATTTTCCCTAAATATGGTGAAATAATCTTGATAATAGTATTTGTTCCCATACCACTTATCACTATTACATCATCTTCATTCAAAGAAATATTATTTAATCCATCTGTAACCATCGTTTTAATTCTTGATTCAAGATTATTTTCATTTATATTTTTAATTGCTCCTTCAATAGCATTTTTACTTATATCTGTTGCCAAGAAAGACATGTTTTTATAAGTATTAGCCAAATATATATCAAGTAAAGCATGATCACAGCCTACATCTATTAATCTCTTTTTCTCGGGAACAAGACTAGCTAATTCCTTGATTCTTTTAGATATCATTAGTCTCCCATATAGTCTTTTAACTTACGAGAACGTGATGGATGACGCAATTTCCTTAAAGCTTTAGCTTCAATTTGACGAATACGTTCACGAGTTACACCAAACATCTGACCTACTTCTTCTAGAGTTCTTGATTTTCCATCTTCTAAACCAAATCTCAAGCGAATAACTTTCTCTTCTCTTTCAGTTAAAGTTAGTAAAACTTCCGCGATTTCATCTTTTAACATCTCATTTGTTGCATATTCTTCTGGACTTACGTTACGTTCATCTTTAATAAAATCGCCAAGATGAGAATCATCTTCTTCACCTATTGGTGTTTCTAAAGATACTGGTTCTTGACTAATTTTATAAATTTCGCGAACTTTTTCAACAGACATTCCCATTTTTTTAGCTAGTTCATCTTCACTAGGCTCACGATTAAGTTCAAGTGTCAATTGACGTTGAATACGTGAAAGTTTATTAATAGTTTCAACCATATGAACAGGAACACGAATAGTTCTTGCTTGATCAGCAATTGCACGTGTAATTGCTTGACGAATCCACCATGTTGCATATGTTGAAAATTTATAACCTTTAGTTACATCAAACTTCTCAACAGCTTTCATAAGTCCAATATTACCTTCTTGGATAAGGTCTAAAAATTGCATTCCACGACCAACATATCTTTTAGCAATTGAAACAACAAGACGTAAGTTGGCTTCTGCTAATGTCGTCTTTGCCATCTCATCACCTTCACTGATGCGATCAGCTAAAGCAAGTTCTTCATCCATTGTTAAAAGTTTTATTTGACCTATTTCTTTTAAGTACATACGTACTGGATCATTTATAGTTAAATCTTTAGTTAAGGCATTATCATCTAATAATATTTTATCAACATGTGATTCGCCACCACCCTGAGCCTCTTCTTCAGAAACAACTGCAATATTATTCTCATTAAAAAGATTATAGAGTTCATCTAAAGCATCACCATCAAGTTCTAGACCTTTAAGTTCACTTACAAGTTCCTCATATGTAATAAAGCCTTTCTCTTTACCTTTTTTTACAAGTTCTTCTTTTCTTTGGTCAAATGTTTTAATCTCGTTAATCATTCTTCTCTCCCCTTCGCTTTAATTCGACTAATTTGTTTAATTTTTCTTTCTTTGTATCAATATTTACTTCTTTACTTATTTCATTTTCGATGCGATCACGTTCACGCTCTAAACTAAAGCCAATGATTGCTTCAAGTGATTCATCTATTCGATTATCGGTTACTTCTATATTCATACTCAAGATTGAATCAAGTATTTTTATCAATTCTTCATTATCTAATCTTGAAATATAAGTATAGAAATCGGCAACATCAAATTTATTATTATAATCTTCAAAAAAATAACGTATTTTATTCGCGAGCATACGATAGCTATCATCAGGTAAAAACACTACTTTTTTCATATATTTTTTAATAGCTGTAGAAGAATTTAACATATAAAATATTAAATTTCTTTCTTCTTTCTCATACTTATTATATTTTTTTTCTTCGCGAACAATTTTTTTGGGACTTGAATCAGATTTTTTTACCAATTTACTTCTTAGTAAATCTTCATCAATACCTGACTCATTTACCAATTTCTTTAAGGTTATTTCTCTTAATATGTCATCATCTATTTTATTTAGTTCTTTCAAACACTCATTAACATATTTAGCAAGTTCAACTGGATCATTTAAATTATTGCTAGCACGCATATGTTGCATCTTAAAATCCATCACATTTAGAGGATTATTTAATTTATCCATGAACTTTTCTTTCCCGTATTTTCTTATGTAATCATCAGGATCTAAATCTTCTTCTAAACGTACAACTTTAGGTGTAACTCCAACATTTGCAAGTTCTTCAATACAACTTAAAGTCGCTTTTTCACCAGCAGCATCACCATCAAAAAGAAGAATGATATTTGGTGCTAGTTTTTTTAGAAGATTAGCATGATTTCTTGTAATCGCTGTCCCCATTGAAGCAACAACATTAGTGATCCCAATCGTATAAGCACGAATGACATCCATAAATCCTTCCATAATAATTACGGTTTTATTTAAACGACAAGCATCTTTTGCACGATAATAATTATAAAGAATTTCGCCCTTTTTAAATATTTCAGTTTCCTTAGTATTTATGTATTTACTAGTATCAGTAGTATCATAAATACGGCCACTAAAACCAACTGTTTTTCCTTCTAAATTATCAAGTGGAAACATAATACGATTACTATAAATATCATGCATTCCTCGCCCATTTTGAACGATTAAACCACTTTTTATAATATCAGTATTCTTATATTCTTTTTTCAAAAAAATGTTAGTTAAAACATCATTTTTAATTAAAGATAATCCTATTCCAAATTCTTTAATAATATCATCATTTATATCACGCTTAGCCAAATATTCCTTAGCTTTTGCTCCATATTCACTATTTAAATTATTCTGGTAAGTCTTTTTAGCAATATCATACATTTCATACAAATCACTATTAAGAACTTTTTTAGATTTAATTGAACTCAATTTGAGGTCAATTCCACCTTTATCGGCAATTTTCTTAACAGCATCCATAAATGATAGATTTTCATAATCCATTATGAATTTAAATACATTACCAGTTGCTCCACATGAAAAACAAGTATAAATTTGCAAATCAGGTGAAACACTCATACTTGGAGAATGATCATCATGAAATGGACAAACTCCAAAGTAATTTCTTCCTCTTTGTGTTAAAGGAAGATATTCGGAGATAATATCAATAATGTTAACACTTTTTCTAATTTCTTCGATTTTAGAATTATCAAGCGTAGGCATTAAAAATCACACTCCTAATAATAATATACGACAAAAGTTTTCGATTTCCTTTTTTTTAATAAAAATTTTTTTAATTTTTTATAAAAAATACGTGTTTATACTATCACAAGTGTAAAGATAAGTCAAACAAAAAGAGGCTAAAAAGCCTCATTAATCTATATAAACGCTTACGCGTAAGCGGACGTTAAAATCTAGTTTCATATTCTAGTGTTTTTAAATTAATTTTTATCATTCCATTAACACTAGTCATTAGAATCAAACTATCCTTAAGTCTTTCTAAAGTCTCTTTAGCAGGATGACCAAATTTATTCTTTAATCCAACCGATATTAAAGATATTTTGGGTCTAACTCTATTTATAAAACTCGCACTACTGCTAGTTTTAGAACCATGGTGACCAACTTTTAAGATATTAATATTGCTAATATTTATTTTAGCTTCTACTTTACTACTAGCATCCCCCATTAATAAAACTTTTGGTTCAATTAAATAAGTTACTAAGCTATCATCATTTTCATCTTTATTGTGATAATTAATTATATATATATGATTATTTAAATATTCACTTTTACTAATAAAATAAACTTTGTAAGAAGTACTTATTTCATTTTCATATTCACTATTTTTAAAACTATTCATATAAAGTTCTTTGACATCAAATTCACTAATAATATCCATGGCACCAACAATATGATCTTTATCTCCATGCGAAATTATAAATTTGTCTATTTTAGTAACTCCAATAGACTTTAAATATGGAATAATTACATTCTTAGCAGAGTTCTCTTTAGAACCTGCATCAAATAAGATATTCTCACCAAAATAGTTTTTAGCTAATATGGAATCCCCTTGTCCGACATCAATCATAATGAGATAAGAATTAATATTGATATATTTTAAGCAAATTAGGAATATTAAATAACCAAACAATAAATATATATTCTTGAATCTCAAAAAATATGAAAGAAATATTAAATAATAAATAATAACTAAATATGTATTCAAATATTGAACATTAATCATTAAAGCATTACTACTTAAATAACTATTTAAAATATTAAATCCTTTTAAAAGAAAAAATAATGCATTATCAAGAGGAAGAATAATTGTTAATAATGAGATTGGGAACAAAATAATTGAAACAAAAGGAACGACTAATAAGTTTATAAAAGGAGTAAGAAGATTAAACTCAAAATTACTATTTATCAATATTGGTAAACTAGCTAAAAATGAAATAAAAGATATAAATAACATTTTAAAAAAATAATTATCAATCTTAGATATTTTTTTACTACTAAAAATCAAGAAAAAAGAAATTATATAACTTAATTGAAATCCCATATTATAAATACTATATGGATTAATAAACACATTTATTAAAAATAGATAATATAAAATATTAATATTGTTTAGATTTAATTTGAAAATCTTATTTAAAGTTGAACCAATAAACATTAAAACACTTCTAATTATGGATGCACTATTAATGATTAGCATATAAAAAATAAGAATTGGAAATATTATTAAATAAGAAAAATTCCCAAGTTTTAATTTATTTTTCAAGATAAAACTCAATAATAACACAAGAATTCCAACATGCATTCCTGAGATTGCAAATAAATGAACAATTCCATTAGACTTGTAAGATTCATAAATATTATCATCAAATTCACTTGTATCTCCAAGTATCATTGCTTTCATAAAGTAGCTTGACTTAAGTTTTCCTATTTTAGAATTCAATTTATTATATGCTTTATAAATAATATTGTTACTGCATCCTAAATAATCAAATTCATTAAAAATAAAGTTTTTATATATTTTAAGTGACATTAAATATTTCTTATAATTAAATAAGTTAAAATTTGAATTTTCATTTATTTCTTCAAAATGTCCTTTTAATTTAACAGTAGAACCAACTTCATAATTAAATTCACATTTATAACAATTGGCAATTATTTTTTCTTTACCTTTAACTGTTAATTTTACATTATCAGAATTCTTACTTATTTTAATGACAATACCAACTATTTCAGTTTCGTTTTTATATTTAGAAACATAATTATAATTTTTGAAATAAATAATCAAAATAAGAAAAAGAATAAGATTAAAGAGATATACTATCTTTGATTTTTTCATATATACTCTTTCCTATTCCTTTAACGTTCATTATTTCTTCTAAAGCATTAAATCTGTTTTGCTTACGATATTCGATAATGAGTAAAGCTTTTGATTCTCCAATACCTGGTAAAGTCATAAGTTCTTCTTTAGTAGCGGTATTAATGGAAATTTTTGATGCTGTAATAATTTGATCTTGAGTAATAGAAACAGGTATACAACTATCATTAATGAGTTTGGGGCAAACGCATTCATTGTTAATCAATTTATAAGGTTGACTATTTTTTTTAAGACTAGATATTTCTTCTTTAGATGGAACTATGATAACCATTTCATCATAGACTTTTTTACTCATATTGATTTGACTAGTATCAGAATTATCATTTAGTCCAGCTAATTCAAGCATATCTTTGACCGTTTTTTCTTCGTCAACATAGTAAACTCCAGGATTAACAACTTCCCCTTTTACGTCAATAGATATGTTTTTTTCTTCGATGAGAGAAAGTCCAATTACAATTAAAAGAATTGAAACAATAAATAAATTTTTAAAATTAAAAAGTATGTTCATAAGCACCTCCACTTATAAACATACTTCATTAATAATCATTTTTCCTTTTTAAAATTCAATTTTTTCTCTTTTTGACTCAATATGTATTCTCTGGGCAATAGAAATAGCTACCGCCAAAGTAATTGCATATGTTCCACCATAGCTTAAAAAAGGTAGTGGAATTCCAGTTAATGGAATTAGGCCAAATATGCCACCTAAGTTAATTAGAATATGACACATGATATAAACCGCGACTCCAAGAGCCATATATCTTCCCCTAATAGTCTTAGAATTAGAGGATATATTGATGATTCTCTTAATTATAACAATATAGAAGAAAAATAGAAGAATTGAACCTAGTACTCCGTATTCCTCTGCAAATATCGCGAATACCGAATCTGTATGAGGTTCTGGAATAAAAGAATATTTCTGAGTACTTTTACCTGGTCCTACTCCAAAGAATCCGCCATTATTTATAGCAATAAAGCAATTGCAGACTTGGTAACCACCTGTTTCATATGTATCACATGGCTTAAAGAAATTTGTAAGTCGTGCCTTCTGAGCTGGTGTTAAAATACTACCTTTGACAAGCAATATTATTGATAATCCTCCTATTCCAAGTATAAGAGCAATCCCAATTATTCTAAGTTTATCTTTATTATTTATAGGACCAAGCAAATATAAAATAGCACATACTACAAATATAACAAACATTGTTCCTAAGTCTTTTTGTAAGAATATCAAAAGCATTGGAAATAAAAAACAGATAATGATATAAATATATATATGATAAAGCTTATTCTTGGAAGTAAACTTATCTTTTAACGAGCGATAGTATTTCTCAAAGAGTAAAGATAGTGAGCAAATAATTATTATTTTCATTACTTCACTAGGTTGAAGTGAAAAATGAATTTTCTCAAAAACAATCCAATTCTTAGCTCCATTTATTTCTTTTCCCCATATAACTAAGTAGCCAATTAAAACTAAAAACAATGTATATAAAACTATCATAAAATTATAGTATCTTTTTGTGGGCACAATAAAAACAAAATTGGCTACTATAAAAGCTACTATTAAAGCAATTAGTTGCTTTGAAAAATAATAGGTCATTGTTACTCCACTATTAACAACTGCCTCACGACTCGATGCTGTAAGTATATTTATAAGGCCAAAAATAAATAAAAGAAATGTGACAAGAAATAACACTTTATCCATATCTTTATATGCGTTTTTTAGTTCAGTAAATATTATTTTCAAAACTATCGCCTCACATATTATCAAAACAATCATATCATATTCTTGAGTGTTTGAATAGTAATTTTTGTACAAATATAGGTTTTTTTAGTATTCGCAAATAAGACGTTCAAATAAAATATTATTAGATAAGGAGGGTCTACATGTATTACTACGGAGGATACCAAGGGTATGGAAATCAATGTGCAGCTTATCCACAATATTATGGTAATAATGGGGGTTATGGTGCTGCTATAATTTTAGTATTATTCATCTTACTAGTAATTGTTATTGGTACTAGAGCATTCAACAATAACAATTAATCATTACATAAAGATATTAGATATCGCATCTAGTATCTTTTATTCTTTATTTTTCATGACTAAACTATCATTTTTTCCCTTTTTGTGCTAAAATACATATAGGTGTTGCCAAATGTTTAAAAAATTAAATATATTAGATGAAAAAGAAAAAGCCTTAAGAACAAAATGTGAGGAAGTAACTGGAGAACTAAGTGAAAAGGAAAAAGCATTAATAAAGCAGGGCTTAAAGCAATTAAGATTCAGTCAAATCGAGAATTTGTCTGAGAAATATTCATTAAGACCAGGAATGGGTTTAGCATTTCCACAGCTTGGAATCTCTAAACGCGTTATCATGATATGTCATGAGGAAGAACCAGGAGTATTTAAAGACTATGTCGTTATTAATCCTAAGATTGTCAGTAATTCTTCTGAGATAATTGCTGCTGAAGCTGGTGAAGGATGTTTGAGTGTTAATCGTGAAGTTGAAGGTCATGTACCAAGATATGCACGAGTAACAATTGAAGGATATGACTTAGAAGGAAATCACATTCGCGTTCGAGCTCGTGAAGAATTGTCAATTGCTTTTCAACACGAAGTTGATCATTTAGATGGAATTCTGTTCTATGATAGAATTAATCCCAAAAAGAAATTTTATCAAGAAGGAGAAATTAGATTAATATGAAAAAATCGCTTATTAAACTAGCAATTTTAATTACTTTTGCAGTGATAGCATCGGTTATTATTTATTATCAAGCTGAAAGAGTTGACAAAGTTCCTACTTCTAAAGACTATCTTATGGAACAAAACAAATTAGAAGCATCTATTCAATCAGATACTGAATACACTTATCAAAATCCAAAAGTAATAGTTAATCCTTATGGAAATTCTCCCCTTACAGCATTAGTAATATTTGAAACAAATGATTTAACTGCTCCATCTATTACAGTTGTTGGAAAAGATGAAAATACAACTTTTACAAATACTTTCATTCCAAGTAAAAAACATATTTTACCTATTTATGGTTTATATGCTAATACTGAAAATAAAGTTATATTAAAAGTAAATAATAATGTTGTTAATTTAAAAATTAAAACAGATAAACTTCCAGATGATATAATTATTCCAACAAATGTCAAAGCTAATAAAAATGAATTAAATCAGGAATTATATTTTGTTACACCATCAAGTAAAGGATATACAACTGCTTATGACGTTAATGGTGATATTCGTTGGTATTTAACTGATAATTACTTATGGGACATTCAAAGACTCGACAATGGTCATTTGATGTTAAGTAGTTCGAGATTGATAAATCCTCCCTACTATACCACAGGCTTAGTAGAAATTGACTTAATGGGAAAAATCTACTACGAATATAATTTACCTGGTGGTTATCATCACGATGTTTTCGAAATGGAAAACGGGAATTTATTAGTTGCCAGCAACAACTTTAAAGATGGTACTGTTGAAGACTACATCGTATTATTAGATCGAAAAAATGGTAAAATTTTGAAAACATGGGATTTAAAAAATATCTTACCTACAACTTATGGAATTAATGAAATGGCAACTGAATATGATTGGTTTCACAACAATTCAGTTTGGTATGACAAAAATACAAATTCAATAACATTATCAGGTAGACATCAAGATGCAGTTATCAATATCGATTATGAATCTGGAGAACTAAACTGGATTATAGGTGATCCTAATGGTTGGAATGCCGAATATTTAAAATATTTCTTCACAGGTTCATATAATTTTGAATGGCAATATGCTCAACATGCAGCTATGATGTTACCAAATGGCAATATATTCTTATTTGATAATGGTAATAATCGTTCTAAAATAAAAGATGAATACATTGATGCCAATGATAATTATAGTCGTGCTGTTATTTATAAGATCAACACTGACAATATGACAATTGAACAAATATGGGAGTATGGTAAAGAGCTAGGTGCTAGTTTCTACTCTCCATATATATCAGATGTTGACTATTTAGCTAATAATCATTACTTAATTCTTTCAGGCGGAAATAGTATGAAAGATGGCAAATATTTAAATGTTCCAGCTGGACTTAGTAATGCTGATACTTTAAAAAGTACTTTAGTTGAGATAAAGAATAATAAAGTCATATTTGAATTAACTTTACCAACTAATGATTATCGTTGCGAGAAATTAACTCTTTACTCAAATAATTCTTATTACTTAAGTAAAGCTAGTGTTATTGGTAACATGGGAGAAACTGAATACAATAAAAGCGTAAGTACTATTTTTAATAAGAATATTGATGAAACATATAAAAGTAAAAATATCAAAATAACTAAAGAACCAGATCGTCTAGTACTTACTGGTACATTTAATAAGGATGATAAAGTTCAACTGATACTATCAGGAGTATTTAGTAATAAAACATATGATGTTAGGATAAGTAAAACTCCATATACAGCACTATGTGTAGCTATTTTTGATGATAGTCAAAACAGTGAAAAAATAACAGTTAATAAATATGTTAATGATATTGGTATGAAAGGAAAATACTATATATTTGTTAAAATAAATGGAACTGTTTATGATCCAAATTTATATGTTCAATATTAAAAAAAGAAAACTATTGATTAAATCAATAGTTTTTTTCATGTTTTGTTACTCTATTTCTATGTAATTACCTTCTAATATTGAATATAAATAGCCTTCTACTTTTTTATCAGAAATAGTCTTTAAATAATTCATGTATCCTCTTACTTGATCAAAATAATAATCTTTATTTATTTCACTCAACTTATAATCAACAACGATTAATTTATCATCAGTTTCAACTAATAAATCAATAATACCTATTACTTCATTATCGATAAATTCATATTCTTTATGATATATAGCATTATTTATAATAAATGGTTGATTTTTAATATTTTTGATTCTATTTTTAAAGAATTCATCAATATCTAGCTTATTTAAAGAATTATCAAAATCATTAAAATCAATATATTCTAAACATTCATGAATATTAGTTCCAATATCAAATACACTATTATCTTTTAGTTCATTAACTACATGTGAAAAATGAGATTCCTCGATTTTTTCTTTTTTTATATTAATATTTATTGTTTCAAATGATTTTAGTTCATTTTCTTTTTTGACAGTTTTTATCTTTTCATAATCATGATTTATTTCTATTTTTTTAGCTTCTATAATATATTTATTCAAGTAATACTTTATAGAAGTTAAAATGTCTTTAAAACTAGAATAGTTAATCCTTATATTATCAGGAACCATATCAAAATGTGATTCCTCTTTATCTTCGAAAGATGTAACAAAAATCATTTTTTCTTTAGTTCTAGTTAAAGCAACATATAAAAGACGAATTCGCTCAGATATTTCTTCTTTCATATAATCTCGCTTTAAAAGTTCTTTTAAAATAGTTGATTTAATCCCCTCTTTTATAACAGGAAATATAAAACCATATTTGCTTGAAAATAAGAATCTTCCTTTTATTTCTTTAATTGAAAATTTCTTACTTAAATCAGCAAAATAGCAAATTTTAAATTCTAATCCCTTAGATTTATGAATAGACATGATATTAACACCCATATCCATACTCTTATTTGATGAAAGCTTGAAATCTATCTTTTCATCAGTAGCATCATTTAAATAAGAAATGAATTCTTCCAAATGATAATTACTTTTTTCTAGAGAAAGAGCAATATTTATCAAATGATCGAGTTTAAATGCAATTAAATCTTTATCACCAATAGTACCTAACTTAGAATAAATATCAAAAACATTTAAGATTTCTTCAACCAACTCTGATATTGAATGATTATTAATAAAATCACTTAAATAAACTATTTTTTCTTTTAAAGATTCATCAATATTATCAAATAAATTTGAATTTTTGCTTTTTAATAATACTTTAAAAATATCATTATCACTATAGTTTAATACAAATGATCTTGCAACACTCATATATGTTTTAACTAATCTATCATCTAAATTTATACCTTTAAAATAACCAACTAATTTAATGATGTTTTTAACAACGACAAGTTCAGTTGAATAAGTTAAATCTTCATCCTTATGAACAGTTAAAGGAATATCAAAATAATTAAACACTTTCTTATAAAGTTCAAATTCGCTTTTAGTTGAAAGTAATATTGCCGCATCACTATAAATAAAATCTCTAGAAGAATTCAAATTTTGATCAAAAACTTGATAATGATTATCTATTTTATTTTTAATATCATTAGCTATAATAAAAGCTTCTATTTCAGGGCTTTTAAAGCCATCATAGTCTTCTTTATTGTAGTTTAATATTTCCATATTATAACTAGGATCTTCTTTATAATCTTTTTGATTAGGAATCATCTGGTGTTCTTTAAGATACTCTGCTCCACCTATAGATTCTGTCATGATTTTAGAAAATATCATATTAATATTTTCGATTACTTCACTTCTAGATCTAAAATTACGATTTAAGTCAATCTTATACCCATTAATATGTTTACTATAATTATTATATTTTTCTATGAAAATACTTGGATTAGCATTACGAAAGCGATATATTGATTGTTTTACATCTCCTACCATAAAAACGTTGTTATTAGCAATTAAACTAATGAAATAATCCCCTATATCATTAGTATCTTGATATTCATCAATCATTATTTCTTTGATGTTTTCTTTATAATAATCACGAATATCCGAGTTTTCTTCTAAAATCTTAATTGCTAAACGTGTAATATCATTAAATTCATATAAGTTATTTTCTTTTTTATAATCATTTATTCTTAAAATAATTGTTTTTAATAAATCAATTATTACCAAATTATACTTATTTGCTTCACTTAATTCTTCTTTTATTTCATCTTTATTAGAATATATTGCTAATTCATTTATTTCTTCAACAATACTCTTAAATTCATTATATTTATCTTTAAATTCATCATTTCCTTTTAAACGATAAGTAACTTTAAAATTTTGAAATAAAATATATTCTTCGAATTTAGTAAAATTCATATAACTACTTATGTTATTAAGAAATTCTTCTTCTTTTGGACTAATCACTAATTTAGTAAGTTCTTCATACTTTTCTTTCAATTCTAAATATTTACTATCAATTAAACTAATATATTCATTTATAAATTCTTCTTCTTTTAAAACATTAAATTTATTAAAATAATCATTTAAATATTTAACTGGATTATATATTTTGTCCAAGTTATTTAAAATTTCTTCAACATCTTTTTTAATATTTTTATCATCTTTAACTGTATATGTATCTAGAAATTCCAGGAATTTTTGATCTTTATAAAATTCAAGAAATACTTCATCAATTATTTTTTGTTTTAAACTAGAGATAATAACAGAATCAGCAATTTCAATATCAGGATCAATATTTAGTAGATAACTATATTTCTTAACTAAATCCAAGCTAAATGAATCAAATGTACATATACTTGCACTCTCTAGATATTTTAAGTTTTCCTTTAAAGATTCGTCTGAACTTTTTTTAATCGCTTTTTTTATCTTGTTTTTCATTGAAAATGCCGCAGCTTTAGTAAATGTTAAGATAATCATTTTATCAATGCTAAAATTTTTTAAATTGCGGATTGTTCTTTCTGTTAATACAGCTGTTTTCCCAGATCCAGCACCAGCCGAAACGATTATATTTGTTCCATGAGTTTCAATTGCTTCTAGTTGTTCTTTAGTCCAGTTCATTTGCATCACCCAAAACTTCTTCTAAAGTCCCTTTTCTAATCAATTTTATGTTGTTAGCTTTCATATAACAGACTTCTTTAAAAGAGCAATATTCACACCCTATAATTTCATCCGGCTTAGTACCTAAGTACCTTTTAGGATTAATTTCAAAATCACAGTTTTCAAAAGAAGCAATTACTTCATTTATATTATTTTCAACAAGTTTAAATAAAGTTTCAAAATCACTCTCTTTATATACTCTAGAATTAGAATAAAAGTCACCATCATTTTTAACTCTTATTCCTTTAATATATGATTTAATATCATAATATGAATCAATGTGTTTTAAAACTTCATGATTTTTAATAGTTAATCCATCTAATCTATCATCTACTATTTCTTCATATTTTTTCCCATATTGAAAAGACTTTAATTCATCTAAAATATGATCAATATAAGCCCCTGCTATCTTAGGATTATTAATATAATTAGATTTTGTTATTAGATACAGATAAATCAAAAGTTGCATGTTAAAACCATCTTTAACCATCGATAAATCGATATTATAAGCTCCTGTTTTATAATCAACAACAATTATATAATTATTAATACCATCATTAAAAATAAGAATTTTATCAACAAAACCAACTAGTTTTAAATTAACTTTAGAATTAATTGGAATTTCAAAATATTTCTCGAATTCATACTCTTTAAAATCTGATTTGTTACTATTTTCTTTTAATCTTTCAATTATTTTAATTGCTTCTTTTTTTAGTTTACTAGCATAAAACGTTTCTTTAATGTCACCATTTAAATAATTATTAGTTTCTTCATCAATTATTTCAAGGTAATTTTCATAGTTATTTTTTAAAACTCTTTCTAGTATTTTATGGAACATACTTCCAACTTTAGTTGCCATTGTTTCTTCATATGGTTCTATTTTTAAAATATTGTTCAAGAAAAATCTAAATTTACATTTAAAAAACTGCTCCATTGATGAATACGATATATTAAATTTATCATCCAGATAGTTTTTCAAATCTAGGAAGTCTATTTTTTTATAGTTATTATCATATATTTTATAGTCTTTAAATAAATACTCATTATAACTAAATGAATTATTTAAAAATTCATGTTCTTTTATGCTTAAGTTCTCGAATAAATGATTAATTGTATATTCAGTATCACCATTATATATTTTATAGCTTAAAGTTAAATTTTTTATGTTAGAAAGCTTATTAATAGTCATTTGATCAGATAAATTGTTTAAGTCATAGCTAGTATCAAGGCCAAGCAAAATCATTTCTTCATCTTTTAAATAACCATTATCTTTATATTTCAAAGATTCATTACAAGCAATATTAAAGACATATGAATCATCCTGAAATAGACTTATATCATTAGTAATATTAACAACATTTTTATATTTTTCACTTTTCAAATATGTCCTTTTTAAATCATAATATATTACTTCATATAAGTTTTTAACTTGATCATCTATTCTATAATATTTATTTAAAACATTGATGATTTGATTTAATACTTCATCATTTTTACCTTTTAAAGTATCTAAAAACTCCCCTAGTTCTGATACTTTAAGTTCTGATGTCTTAATAAAATTTAAAAATTTCTTAGTTATTTTAAACATCGTAATTGGTTTATTATGATTATAGTAAAATGGTATCTTAAATAAAGAAAATACACGATTGATTATTCCTATATAATCATTGTTAGCATTAGTAACATATATTTTATTAATGTCTATTCCTTGATCAATTAATTTTAAAATTCTTTCACATACAAATCTAATTTCTAAATCAATATTATCAAATCTATATATGTCTTTAAGCTCATACTTAGGTTTTATTTCTTTATAAGTTACTTTAGTATATTTAGATAAAAATTCAATTATTTTTAGTAATTCTTTAGTTTTAGAATAACCTTCGATTAATATTTCATCATCTAAGCTAATAAGGAAATTAGGGCTTTCAATTATCAATTTTTTATCAAATAAAAATTTTTTAAGTTCGAATAATTTTTTTAATTTAAAATTATCATATTCGTGATCAATATAATATAGATTTTCAAGCATCTCAGATGCTATTTCAGGCTTTATATTATATTTTTTAGTAACTTCATATAATGCTAAATCATGAAATTTAAAAAATATTTTTTCTTTAATTTCATTTAAAGTATAAAATTTATAATTATGAATTTTACTTTCTTTCAAGTATTCTTTCTTTATATCAGTTGGACATACTATAATCATCATTACCACCAGTACTTATTATAACAAAAGAAAAATAGGTTTTAAAGCCTATTTATGTTTGAAACTATTATATTGCAAACTCAAGTCAGTAGATTTTGAGACTACATATGATCCATTAATCATATTTCTACCTTTTAAAAGTGGTTTTTTAAATAGAACCAATGTATTTGTCATATTAAACATATCTGTTAAATTTATAGTATCACCATAACCATCTAATGTACTTGGATCAATTGTGATTGTGAAATTCTTTGCTGAAAGATCAGATAAATCAGAAAAGTAAGTTAGCTTGCCCTTTTTTTTAGTTAAATCACTAAGTTTTATTGCATAACCATCTTCTACAAGTTTATCCTCTTTTGCAAAATAGTATTTAACAACTAAAGTTCCTTCTTGATTAATACCATTTCCAACACGTGAATATATTATTTCAGAAACTTTTAAAAATCCATGATTTGCTTCAATTAAACAAGAATTATTGGTTTTAAGACCAGTTGTTATATAAAATGAAAGACTTCCATCAGGTTTTTCTTCTAATACAGATCCACGATTATAATCTAAGTATTTATCTAAAAAATACATATCTGCATTTTTAATAATTGTTTTATCTCCAATTTTATTCGCGAACAAGAATAAAATACTATCAATATCAAATGGTTTTGCTGTTTCTTGTGGTTGTCGTTTTTTCATATTTTTCCTCCATATAGCTATCTATTATATCATTATTTGAATAAAAAAAGATAAATTTTTCAATTTATCTTATAAAAACATCATTTGGTTCTAGAAAAGTTAAATCGCAATCATAATAATAGTCTTTAGAACCATTTATTTTATTTTCACCTTCTAGATGTGAGATTCTAAAACAATCAAGTGCATGATTTGTATTTAAAGTATCCGTGATATTAATGTTTTCTCTATAACCAGTTAAAGTATAAGGAGAAACTTTAATTGTAAATCTAGCATTATCAAGATTACTTAAATCACCAAAATAAGTTAAATAGGCATCATTACCTTCTACAACTAGTTTTAGTCCACATGAAGAATCAATTACTTTACCATCAACCAAAGCATATTTTGTTGCAATCATTGTTCCACTTTGATTAGATCCATTACCAACGCGATCATAATGAATATCATCTAATTCAAAAGAATTATTTGAAATGATTATTCTAAATGCTTTATGACTTTTGTTTCCTGTTGTGATATAAAGTGTTTCTCGATCATCATCTCTTGTTAAAACAATGTCTCTTTCACTAGTCATATATTTATATACTTTTTTAGTATCAATCATTCTTAAAAGTTGTTGATTAAGCCCCATTTTATGTAAACAAGAATAAATTCCTTTTGGACCTTTAATACCATTTTTTCTTTTGAATTCATCGACATTATAAATAATCACCAAAATCACTCCGTTTAGCAATTATTTTAACATAATTTCTAATAAAATCAATGCTTTTTAATCTAATTGACTACCTTTAGTAACGTTACTAGTGCTACTCTTAGTTGCAATTATTGCATCAATATTTGTTGTTGTACTTGAATAATTAACTACTATTCCAGGACCTGAAGTAGCAGCATCACTAAATGCACTAGAATAACTTGTTGGATTACTATAAATATTTAATGTTCCATTAGCTTTTTGTGCATAGCATTTTTTAAAGACTTTTTACACAAAAAAAGAGATTAAATCTCTTTTATTTTTGATTTTAATTCATACATTTTATTTAAAGCTTCGATTGGTGTCATTTTATTTGGATCAAGCTTCTTTAATTCTTCAACAACTGGATTTTCTTTGACCTCAAAATCAAATGGTAAACTCTCTTGAACTTTAACATTTCCTTTTTCTTTTTTCTCATATATTTCTAATATTTCATTAGCTCTTTTAATTAAAGAATCAGGTAAATTTGCTAAAGATGCAACATGTATTCCATAGCTTTTATCAACACTACCCTCTTTAATTTTATGCAAAAACGTTATTTTTCCATCTTCTTCTAAAGCACGTACATGAACATTTTTTAAATGCTTTAAGTCTTTTTCTAAATCAGTTAATTCATGATAATGAGTTGAAAAAAGTGTTTTGCAGCCAATATTATTATGAATATATTCAATAATTGCTTCAGCTAAACTCATACCATCAAATGTAGCAGTTCCTCTACCCAATTCATCAAATAAAATTAAACTATTTTTAGTTGCATGAGTAATCGCATTATTAGCTTCTAACATCTCAACCATGAATGTTGATTCTCCTCCAACTAAATCATCAGATGCTCCAATACGTGTAAATATTGCATCAAAAACTGGTAAAACAGCCTTTTTAGCTGGAACAAATGACCCAATCTGAGCCATTATTACAATTATTGCAAGTTCACGCATATAAGTAGATTTTCCTGCCATATTAGGTCCTGTTATAAGCAAAATATCTGTATTTTTATCCATTAAAACATCATTGGCAACAAATTCGCCATTGATTACTTTTTCAACTACTGGATGTCTTCCATCTAAAATTTCAATTTTGTTTTCAGTAACTAACTCTGGACGAACAAATCCATTCGCTTCAGCAACTGTTGCAAATGACTGCAAAACATCTATTTCACTTATTACACTTGCAATTTTTTGAATTCTTGAAATATATGTTTTTACATTATCTCTTATCTCAATAAATAAATTATATTCTAAATCAATTATTCTTTCTTCAGCATTTAAAATTAATGCCTCTTTTTCTTTTAAAATTGGACTTATATATCTTTCTGCATTAGCTAAAGTTTGCCTTCTTTCATAACCATATTCATCTTTTACTAAAGGAATATTTCCTTTTGAAATTTCAATATAGTAACCAAATACACGATTATAGCCAACTTTTAAATTCTTGATTCCCGTTCTTTCTCTTTCTTCACTTTCAAAACGAGCAACAAAGTCTTTTCCGCCTTTACGAAGTGACTTAAGTTCATCTAATTCAGAATTATAACCTTCTTTTATTAAGTACCCTTCTTTTAAAGTTATAGGTGGTTCTTCATAAATACTTTTTTCTAAAAGATCATAAACATCATCTAAAGTTTCAATTGTTTCATAAAAGCCTAATTCATCCAAAATCCTTTTAATTTCAGGTAATACTTTTAAAGAATTTTTAAGCTGAATCATATCACGAGCATTAGCAGAACCAAATGCTATACGACCTGTTAATCTTTCTAAGTCATAGACTTCATTTAAAGCATCAATTAAATCATTTTTTAGAATGAATTCTTGTTCTAATTTTGTAACAATATCATATCTTCTATTTAAAACATTTATATCAACACTAGGTGACTCAATATAACTTTTGAGTAATCTAGAACCAGGTGCTGTTTTAGTCTTATCAAGTAACCATATAAGAGAAAAATTTCTCTCATGTTGTCTCAAAGTTTCAGTTAATTCCAAATTTCTTTTAGTATGAATATCCATTTTTAAATAGGACTCTGTTTCAACTATTTTTAGCTTGTGAAAATGCGATAAAAGTCGCTTCTGAGTACTTGTGATATATGTAAGAAGATGCATGACAATAGTTTTATATCTTTCATCTTTAAGATCATCAAAAATATAATCATAATAATCATTATTAGTATATTCATCACTTATTGTAACTGCAATATTATAGTCTTTTCTTAAAAGCTCTATTATTTCACTCATAATAGTTGATGAAACAATCATCTCTTTTATTCCAAGACTCACAATTTCATTAACAATATCTTTACTTTTATCAGTGATATAAGCATATATCTCACCAGTTGTAATATCTGTATAAGATATACCATAAGCATATTCTAAATCAAAAATATTTCCAAGAAAATTATTATCATATTCTTTAAGAGATTCTGTATCAACTATAGTTCCAGGACTCACAATTTGAATTAAATCACGATCAACAATTCCTTTTGCTAATGCTGGATCTTCAAGTTGCTCACATATTCCTACTTTATAACCTTTTTCAATTAATTTATTAATATATATATTAGCTGCATGATGAGGAATTCCACACATAGGAACTCTTTCATCCAAACCACAACTTTTACCAGTTAATGTAAGCTCCAATTCTCTTGAAACATTAATTGCATCTTCAAAAAACATCTCATAAAAATCACCTAATCTAAAGAACACAATTATATCAGAATATTTTCTTTTAATCCTGATATATTGTTGCATCATCGGTGTTACTTTATTTATGTCAACATCATTAATTCCCATATATATCACCACATTTGATATTATACAAAAAAAAGGACTTAAAGTCCATTTTTTCTTTTAATTTAATACTTGAATATTGGCAATAACCATATTGTGATCTGTATAAACTCCACTTGTTTGAATCGGTTCATATCCATTTCCTTTAAGTCTGATTTTACCACTACCGTCTTTAGCCTTAATAATAACCATATCAATATAAATATTTCTGATTGTATCACGAGCCAACATCTCATATTCAGAGCCTAAATTATTAAGAAGATTATCCCCTGCTCCATTAAAGTCTCCAGTTATTATCTGTGGATTAGGGTCATTTTTTAAGAAATTTTTTAAACTCTCTGTATGAGCTGTAAAACATTCACTTTGATATGAAAAATGAGTGTCATATATTGAAACATCTATACCATTAATATTAACTACTATTTTTAGAACCCCTCTACTTTCCTTACAAGAAGTAAGCGCTTGTTTCGTAGTAGATTTTATTGCATATTTGGATACTATTGCATTACCTGCAGGAAGATCATAATAAGCATAATTATATCCTGTTACAGATTTATAAACATTCAAAGGAACTGTCATTGAGCCATCCCAGTTTTTTACTTCCTGAAATCCTCCAATATCAACATTCTTCGATTTGAAAAATTCGGCTTGGGTTTTAACTGCTATTGAAGGTTTATTATATCTAGCTAAGTTCCAACTAGCTACACGAATATTCATTATCTTAACTGGATCAATTATCTTAACAGTTGCCTTAGCTGTTTTTCCAGATGCCGTAACAATTATCTCTGTATTACCTATTTTAATTCCTTTAATTAAGCAAGAAGTTCCAGAAATAGATGCAGTAGCAATACTAGAATCTGCTGACTTACAAGTAAATGCTTTATTAGAAGCATTACTTGGATTTATTACAACCTCAGCATTAACTGCCGAATCTTTCGGTACAGAATAACTACTACTTTTAAAAGCAACACTTGTTACTGGTTGCAATATTTCTAATGTTAGTTCCGCATTTTTTCCTCCAGATGAAGCTATAACCTTAGCTTTACCAGGAGACACAGGTTTAACTAAACAAGCATCATTATTTACTTCAACTGTGAATATTTTTTCATTACTAGATTTACAAGTTAAATTTCCATCAACCCCACTTAAAGATAATTTTGTGCTAGAACCAACATTAATAGTTGAAACTGTTGATGCGAATTTCAATTCTTTTGGTTTTACTTGAATTTTATAAGTGTATTTCTCACTTCCACGTGAAATTGTTAAATTTGTAGTACCAATTTTCTTACCAACTATTTTACTATCATCATAAGAAGCAATACTAGAATCTGCTACATAAAAATCATATTTGGCAAGGCATTCTTTAGCAATATTAAAACTAAATTTGTAATTACTACCTATAGTTATAGAAATAGTCTTATTTTTAGCCTTTATCTTATTACAAACTAAAACATTCAAATTTTTTTTAATATCTCCCGATTTTACTTCTACTTCTTCAGTCCCTACTTTAATAGCTTTAAATGGTATTTTAGGATTAATTTCATTAAACAAAATATGATCACTATATAAATAGCCATATTTATAAATAACACTAGTACTACTAGAATTTGTATTTACGTTAAAATAGTCATTATCACCTATAAAAACAACTGCTGGTCCAGTTACATTTAAAGTTGTATCAATTTTTTGACTAGAAGGATTATCATTAAAAAAATAAAAATATCCAACAATCAATATTATTAAAACAATAATGACTAATATAATATTTTGAAATTTATCATTCATTACAATTCCCCATTTTACACATTTTAATTATAACACAAAAAAAAGAATAAAACATTAATCATGTAATTTATTCTTTAATCCACTAACTCTTTTTAACCCTAGTTCCTCTGCTTCCAAAGCAAGATTCTTAATCTTTTCACGAAGTAATTCATTTGCCTCTTCTAAAGTCATTTCTCCTACTTTAAATGGTGTACCAAAAACCAATGTTAAATTGCGGTTACCAACTTTGTGATCTCCCATTAAACCAAAAGGAACAATCGTAGCATCTGTTTTCTTGGCCATCGATACTGCTCCAAATTTAAAAGGCAAAAGTAAAACTTCATTTTCTGTTCCAATTGTTTTATTTCGTGTTCCTTCAGGAAATATTCCAATAGCTCCGCCATTTCTTAAAATGTTGAGTGCTCTTTCTTTAGCAACCTCATCATGAATTTCGCGATTAACAGAAATGCAACCAGAGAACTTGAAAAACCAAGCCATTTTACCATCAAAATATTCTTTTTTAGCCATATAATGAACAGGCAATTTAGTAGAAGATAAAACCGGGCACTGATCTAAAACATGACGATGATTACCACAAAAAAGAACAGGTCCTTTTTTTGGTATATTTTCTTTTCCAATAACTTTTGGATGATATAATAAACAATAAATTGGTTTTAATATAGTTCTACATATATAATAACCAACATTACTTTCTTTTTTCATTTTTATTCTCCTCAATTAATTTAACAACTTTGTCCATCAATTTTTGATTTTCCTTTTCAAGATTGTCACTTTCTAAATTATATGGTTTATCAAAAATAATTTTAATACTTTTTCCAAAAACATTATATTTTCCAACAATTACAAATGGTAATATTTTTTTAAATGTTTCACTTGCCATTTTAACTGCCCCAAATTTAAAAGGAAGTATAGTATCACTTGTTTTATTAATTGTTCCTTCTGGAAAAATTATCACAAGTTTTTCTTCTGATAAGCATTTATATCCTTCTACAAGTGCATCTTTATTTTTGGCCTTGCGATTAACAGGAATACAACCTACACTTCTAAAAAAAGCATTTTTAAATTTAGTATTAAATAATTCTATTTTAGAAAAAAAATGAGGCTTTCTTTTTATTGATGCACATAACAAAAATATATCTAATGGACTCGTATGGTTTCCACATACAACTAAACCTTCATCGTTAATATTCTCTTTTCCAATAATTTTTGGATGAAACAAAATCATAAAGAATGGATAACCAATAGTCTTACATATTGTATATAAAATATTCTTTTCTTTCATAAATAATATTATAGCATAAAAAAAGACTTTATTTAAGTCTTTTTAAATTAATCGTATAAACCATTATAGTTATTTGGATTTGCATAATAATTATCCAAGAATAACAAGCGGTAGTAATATTCACCATCTACCATTGATGAATATGATATTTTTTTAATATAATAACCATCATTAGCAGTATAAATTCCTGTTTCATCAATACCAATTATAACAAATGTGTGTTGACTAGATCCATTAGGATCATTAACTCTTTCACGAAAAGCAATGTCGCCTGGCTTTAACATTCTTACAAGTTCAGCTGAACTATGATTTGTTAAATCTTTACCAGAATAATATTTAACTGAATTTTTTTGAATTGTTACACCATCAGCTTCAGGGAAAAAGTTTACATTGGTCATACTATGTGCTCCAGCTGTACCACCAGTGCATAAATTCATTCCACCGTTGCACATTGACCAACGTACAAAAGTTGCACAGTTTAAGCCATAATAGCATTGATCAGTACGGCAAGTTCCACCAGAATTACCCCATCTGATATTAATACCTAGTTTACCACATATGCTTGAGTTAAATTTACAGTAGTCAGTTCCACCATCAGAATGAACCTTACCACCAGTGTGATCATATGATAATACATAGCCTGTTAAAATCAAATTACAATCAATTAATCCATAAGCTGCTGCAACAACACCATATCTCGTTCCTGGACCAGCTTTCTTTACACGATCATAGATACACTTGTTAAAATCATCAACAGTGTGTCCTTTTTTAGCTAGAGCAGTTGCAACCGGAATCTTCAATCGAGGCTTTCCAGATACAACTTCTCTTATTCCATTAGGATCATTTTTCTTTTCTTCTAAGGTACAAGTTAATGTTGTTTCATTTGATGAAATATCTTTTATTTTAACTTTTACTTGCTTAGCTTCAACATCAAATCGATATGAGTTATCATTAACATATCCCGATTCTCTATTATCAACTATATAATTGTAACCTCCAACACCTTTATTATCACTAGCTTCAACTTCAACACTAGTTGATGAACTTGTAACCACAGCTTTGCAACTACCTGTAGGAGGAATACTATCTATATCACTGACTACTATTTCCTTTTTATATTTGTTCCCAAAGCTATCAAATACTGTAAAAACATATGAGCCATTTGAATCTATTTCATATTTTATATCTGCAGATAAAGATTCTTCCGAGTTTGGTAATATTGTTTTTTCATAGTCATTTCCAACTATAGTTAGATGCAACAAAGTATTGTTTTTTTCACCTTTAATTTTAGATAATTCTATATTTAAATTTGACTTGCGTATTACTACGTTTACAGTTCTTGTTTTAAAAGTTGTTTTTCCTCTAGAGTTCTCAACACTATAGGTTATTACATAAGGACCTGGTATACTTGTATTAATATTTTTTGGTTCAATTTTAACTTGACGACTTATTTTACCATCTTCATAGTCAATAGCTTTAAATCCAGGTTCTTCATATCTTTCACCACGACTTATAGTTATTTCACTATCACCATATAATATCAAAGTTGGTGTCTCTTTGTCCTCTATTCCACTTATAGTTCTTGTTTTATCACTATCTGTCACTATTACCTTACGATATAAAGTTTCTTTAAGTTCATCATCAATATAAACACTATATTTAATATTGTATACACCTACAGCGGAACCTACATATCCATCAACTTCAATATTGGCTTCTTTTTTTAAAGTATACAAAGGATCATTAAAAACCTCACCTTTATTAAGTAACATGACTGTATCACCATTTAAATAAGCATATTTGTTCTTATTTTTTATTGCTTCACTTTTATATTCATTACATTCTAAATAAGGAGTTATTTTAAGACTACCATTTTGATTTTCAACTAAAGCTCCACTTGCTTCACTACATAGTTCTAATCCTTCTATTTCTGGTAATACGACCAATTCTATATATTTTTCTCCAACTATAGATATATTTTTTTCTTTTATATAGTTTGAAACCTCAGCCTTTACTTTGCTCTCTAAAGCCTTATAGTCAGTTCCACCACAGCCTTTTATTATCAAAATTATTATTACAACAGGTATTATTAAAATAAAATATTTCAAATATTTTTTTAAATTTTCTACTTTATCAAAATCTACATTCATATTTTCACTTTCCCTATTTTGATTATAACATGTATTTTATTTAACTTCCATCTATTATGTATATTTATAATAAATTTATCATAATAATTAATGGTGATAATATGAAAAAAATATTAAAATTTATTTTATTTTTATTTCCTTGGTTTATAAGTAGTTTGTTTATGGGAAATGCTTCTTTTTATAAAACTCTAGATTTACCATCTTTTGCACCTCCGACATGGGTCTTTCCAGTTGCTTGGACGATACTTTATATATTAATCGCGATTAGTATTTACAAAACATCTCCGAATGCTACTTCTAATTATAAAAAATATTTGATTCTAAATTATATTTTAAATCAATCTTTTACCATTTTTTTCTTCAATTTTAAAAGTCTTACCTTAGGATTCGTATCATGCATATTAACTCTCTTAACCGGTTACTTCTTATATGATGAAACAAAAAAAATAGATAAAAAAACTAGCTATTTATTAATACCATATTTAATATGGTTAATATTTGCTAGTATTTTATCAACATTCATTTTATTTATGAATTAAAAATTAATAACAATAATGTAGAAGTAATTATTAAGCTAACACATATTTTTTGCATTAAAGTCAATTTTTCTTTAAGAATTTTTATAGCTAGTACATGAGTTACAACCGAATAAAGTCCTGTTAATGGTGCAACTATTGAAATATAAGATGTGCTAAGTAAATAAGAATGTAAGAAATATCCACTACGAGTATAGAGATTACTTAATATTAAATCCTTACTAGGCTTTCTTAATTTTATGTGTTTTACTTTCATAAAAAGTAGCATAAATAATAATAAAATTGTTAATAATATTGCATAGTGAAAATAAAAATCAGTTATTTTAAAACCACTCAAATAAACACTTCTCTCAAGAGTTGTTGTTATTGCTACCAAAAATGCATATAGTGAAGCCAAGAAAATTGCTATTTTCTTGGTTTTTTGTTTGGTGTTTGAACTAACAAAATTCAAGGCACATATTGATGCACATATTATTATTAGAAGAATTAATGCAGCAATAGACAATTTTTCTTTGAAAAGCATTATTCCAATTATAACTGTATAAACAGGATCAGATGCCAATATTGGTGAAATAATTGACAAATTAGCACTTTTCATCGAGTATAAGTATAAAGTACTTCCTAAAGCACTTGATATTATCAATATTGGAATAATATATATAAATATGCGTGTATTGAATCTTGTAAATGCTTGAATATCAAATATTGTGACAAAAAGAATAAAAGCTATTATTTCAAATAAAAATAAGTAAAACAAAATATTAAGTGAATCATAAGTCGCGGTTACTTTTTTATAGTGGAGTTCACTTAAGCCCCATATAAAAGCTATTATGAGAGCTAAAACAATCGTTATCATTCGTAATAATTAAAACCTTTCTGATATAGTGCTTGTTTTACTTTATATTTTAATTCATTACCAGAATATTTTTTTGAATACTTCTTATATAATCTTTCATATTCTTTTTCATAAACACTTTTATCTTCTTTTAATAATTCATTTAGTTTAGCATTAACAAGTGAAGAATCATAACCTAGTCTTATTAATTCACTAGATAACTTAGTTTTTAATTGATATAAAGAATTAGTTTTATTTAATTTATTCCTTTTAATAATTATGTTAGTAAGATTTTCTTTAATAAGTTCATGGTCCAAATTATCTAAAACTCTATTAATAATATCATCCGATATTCCTAGTTTTTTCAAATCATCAGCAATTTTGTATTCGCCATTTTTTCTCAAAGAAACTGAATCAGAAGCATATGCAGACGCAAATCTAAAATCATTTATCAAATCATTTTTCTTTAATTCTTTAATAACTCTTTCTTGAAGTTTAGAATCGACTTCATTCTTATCTAAATAATCATATATTTCTTTTTCACTTCGCCATTTAGTTGAAATTAATTTAACTACTTTATAATAAATATCATAATAGTTATTATTAATAGATATTTCGCTTAAAAGCTTATTATCTAATGATTTTCCATCAAATAACATATTTTTAATAATGATATCATCATATGTAACAAAAGATTCACCATTATCTAATTCAATCTTATATCTTCCGTTTTTTAGTTTTTTTAGTTTCTCTATTTTCATAATTCCTCTATATATAAAAGACTTAACACGTCTTTATATGTATTAAGTCTTTTGATATTTCTTCTAAAGCTCTACCTATGTTCTTTTTAGAAACATATGCGTTTTCTTTCATCTGATAATGATTTCTTTCAGTCATTTCTTTAGATCTCTTAGATACTACATTAACAAGTAAATATTTAGACCCAACTTGATTTAGTAATTTGTCTATTGAAGGATATATCATCTTAATCACCTCTCTATTATAAGCATATAATGTTTTTTCCAATTTGTAAAGTTTTTTGACATTTTTTTACATTATTACATCATACACAAGTGGTTCTTTCTCTTTTTTTTCAGCTTCAATCGTAAAACAAGATAGAATTCTTCTGATTTCCATATCTTTTTTATTCAAATAAACTTTTAATAGTTCTTCTTCTTTATTAACATGGTCACCAACTTTTTTACTTAAGACAATTCCAACTCCATAATCAATTGCATCATCTTTTTTCTCACGACCACCACCAATTTCTTTAACAATCTCACCTAAAGCTTCTGTATTGATAGCATTTATATAGCCGCTCTTAATGCTCTTAATCGAAAATATTTTAGGTGCAACTGTAAGTTTATCTAAATTTCCGCCTTGATAGGATACCATTTCAAGAAATTTTTTATAAGCGTTGCCATTTTCAACTGCTTCAATTACTTCTTTTTTAGCAGCATCAAGATTAATATTTTTACCTAGGCTTACCATATAAGAAGCAATATAAATAATTAAATCATATAAATCATTTTTAACATTTCCTTTTAGTACATCAATAGCTTCTAAAACCTCTAAAGCATTACCAATATTATTGCCAAGTGGTTCATCCATATTGGTTAAAATACAAATTGTTTCACGATTATATTTTTTACCTATTTTAACCATCAATTCAGCAAGTTTTTTTGCTTCTTTCATCGTTTTTAATAAAGCCCCATTACCAACTTTCAAATCGATTACAATTTTATCAGCTCCACTTGCAAGCTTCTTTGACATGATACTTGATGCAATTAAAGGTATCGATGAAACAGTCGCTGTTACATCACGAAGAGCATATATCTTTTTATCTGCTGGAACCAAATTAGCTGTCTGACCAGTTATAACCGTTCCAACTTTATCCAATTCTTTTTTAAATTCATCTAACGTAAGATTAATTTTAAAACCAGGAATTGATTCTAATTTATCAATTGTTCCTCCAGTATGACCAAGTCCACGACCACTCATTTTAGGTACTTTAACACCAAGAGAAGCAACAATTGGTGCAAGTATCAATGTTGTCTTATCACCAACTCCTCCAGTTGAATGTTTGTCAATTTTTATACCAGCGACATCATTTAAATCTAAATGGTCACCGCTATTATACATAATTTCGGTCAAATTAAATGTTTCTTCATCACTCATACCATTTAAACAAATAGCCATAAGTAAAGCACTCATTTGATAATCTGGAATATCTCCATTTACATATCCCATAACAGCATATTTAAGTTCTTCTTTCGATAGTTGCATTTTGTTTCTTTTTTTATCGATTATTTCTATCATATTCTCACCTACTATATAATTATAGCATTATTTTTAAGCAAAAGAAAACAAAACTCAATAATAAGTTTTATCTTCTATAATTAATAGGATTTGTTCTAGTTACAACATTTATATTAGTACCATCTGATATAAATAAAACATTCCCATAAGTATTCTGCTCATATATTTTAGCACCAATATTTTTAAATGGTTTAGTCATACTATTTGTAGGTTGACCATAACCATTATAATTAGGTACGATTACATATTTTGGTGAAATTAAATTTGCAAGGTTTGTACTTATTGGTGTTGTACCATGATGTGACCATTTAAATACATCAACTTTTAAAGGTATTCCCAATAAATCAGCATATTTTTTTAAATTTTCATCTTCTAAAATTGTTTTCGGAGTATCACCAGTAAACATAAAAGTATTATCTCCAAATTTTAATATAAAAACAAGTGAATTAATATTTTGACTATTAGCAGAAGTTCTAATATTCCAAGGAGCTATAACATATATTGTTATTTCGCCAATTTCAACTTTATCTCCTGCTTTTAATATAATTGGAGTTTTATTCTGCTTTTTTATTTGGTCCAAAATATATTTTTGATCATTAGTTACACAACTACCGCGGCTTGCACATGTAAATATATCATCTGGATAATAAATTTTATCAACCTGATAATTTTCCATTACAAAACCCTGTGTTTGAATATGATCTGAATGCATATGTGAACCAATCATCACATCAATTTTCTTGACCCCAACTGCTTCTAAATAGTTTAATACTGCTTTTTTAGTATAAACACTTCCACTATCAATTAAAATTGTTTTATCATCAGTACGAATTAAAATAGCATCATCGCATTGACTCGAGTTAATAAAATGGACTTCCATATTAGAGCTACCATAAACTTTATTACAATTAATACTAACATAATCATCATATTCATCATAAACTAACACATTAATATCTTCAACTTTAGAATTAAATGTATACGTATTATTGTTACTGATATTATTGTTGTAAACATATTTTGATACTTTTCTATTAGCATTAACTGTCACAGTTGTTTTAACTGAACTTATTTTAGCTTCGCAAGTAGCACTTAGTTTTAAATCATCGATATTATTAATAGCAATATCCTTTTTACTTGAATTATTATATTTATCAAAAACTATAAATGTATATGTTCCATTTTTAGTTACACGATAATTACTATTTGTAAGAGTTATTTTATTGTTTGTTGGGTCCAAATAATAAGAAATATAATTAGAATCATAACTTATTTTCAAATCTAATTCACGTTTCTTAGTCTCATCATAGCTAACTTCAAAATAATCATCAACATTTATAACATATATTTTGCGAATTAATTTCTTCTTAAAAGTCGGCAAACTATATTCAATAAAATAAATTCCTTCTTTTTGATAATTAACATCATTTTTTATTATAACTTGATTGGAATAATCTTGATTATTATAGTATGCCAAATAGCCTTCATCTTGATAACGCCCACCTACTAAAACATATACTGTTTCATCACCAACAAGCCTAAAATCATTTGGGCAATAAACAATAACTTTGCGGGTTAACGTCTTTTCCATCCAAGTATAGCTTATTTGATAATCCCCACATATATTAGTATTAATATTCCCATTTATGATAACTTCACTATTTCTATTATTACCTTTTTTATCACGAGCAACAACTCCAGGTTCAGTATAATCACTATTTTGTAGTAACAAAAGTTCCTTATTGCCAAGTAAATAAAACTGTTCTTTAGAACCATCATCTAGTAATAATACTATAATGAGTGTTATTGCTAAAACAAAAAAAGCAATGATTGATATTCGAATTATTTTATCTTTTTTATCTCTAAAAAATGTTTCCATATTATCACCAAGCTACACCGTTCTATTCTCTTCAATTATATCATTATATTACTTTTTATGCTATAATTAATTAGAGGTTAAAATATGAAAAGTGAAACAATCAAAATATGTGAAGAGTTAAAAAATCAAAGTCACTGCAAAGGTTGTGGTGATGAAATAAAAAATGGAACATGCATTTTTTGTGGAAACACAAATAAAAAATTTATTACATTAAGCAAAAATTTAGAAGAATTATTAAAAAAAATAAATCCGCCTTTTAATTTGTTTGCAGAGCTTGTTAATATCTATGATTTAGAAATTCCCTTTGTTAGTAGTATAGTTGCAGAAAATATTGAAACAATGCAAAACTTCTTAACAATGAAATTAAATAATCATGAATATGCTGATATGATTAATATGTTATCCAAAGATAATGCTTCAATGGTTGTTAATCCTACTTATTTTTTCGAGATTGCCAAAAAGTATTTCTGTGGTGAAATACATGATATGGATGATGAAACATATTTGAAATTTGTTCAAATTTACACCAAAAACATTTTGGAAAAATCAAACTTCAAATCATTATATGATCGTGTTCCTAAAGTAGAATTTGTCTCTGCAGAAGAAATAAAAAAGCTCAAGAAGATAGCAATACCAATCTTAGTTTTGTTGCACATGGATTATGTATAGTTACTAGGTATGGTGAAAGAATATTACTCAACCGTGAATCATTTTTAAGTACTCGTGAAATTTCACCATTTCAAAATATAATTACTATTTATCATGAATTACAACATTTAGTTCAAAAAAACTATTCTAGAATTCCTTCAAGATACAATGTTGTTGGATTAATGTCAGCTAAAGATAAAGCATTAGAAGAAGTTTTCCCGAATTATTATGATGAAAATTATGAATTGGTTGCATTTGAAAACGATGCTGAATCTAACGCTTATATGGCGATGGCAAACGATTTAGTAGCTCTTAGATTAAATCCTTTAGATTTTCCTATTAAAGCAACAATGCATGCTAATTTATTATCAAATAGAATTCGCTTCATAAATGGTAAAGAAGATACACTTGATAACTTGTTTGATCAGTATGTAAGTGATCCAAACATATTAGCAGAATATCCAATTTTAACACTCGAATATAAAGTTGAAGGTGGAAAAATGGTAAGAAAAACACCAGAAGAAATTGCTAGTATTATAAATCAAGATGCGACTCCTGAATTGAAAGCTATTTATCAATATATATCAGATAGACCTCTAGTTGAAGCACAAACGACTAGATAATAAAAAATCTTAGAAAAATCTAAGATTTTTTTACGCTAATATTATTATTCCAGATATTAATACTAACACAACTAATAGTTTCCAAATATATTTAAACCATTTCCCATAAGAAATGTCAAAATATGCAAGTCCAGCCATCAATATATAACTAGTAGGAACTATTAAATATGATATTCCACTCATCAATTGTAATGACAATCCAGATGCTGCAAGTGTTGCTTTATTTGATGAAAGTGCCGTCAAAATAGAAGCAACATTATTGGCTAAAAACAAGGAATTATTTAACATTACTGTATAAATTGGTGTTGCAATTGCCGTTTCAAATGCCAAGTAATCTTTTGAAGAACTATATATAAAATTAACAATTGTATCGATAAAATTATAACCATTACTGCTATTGTAATAATACATGAATATTAAACCAGATAAAGTCGCATAAAAGCTAACCTTTATCATTGGTTTGGCTCCTTCTATAATTGCAGCAATCAATTCTTTTGGTTTTATGCGATAAAATAAAGCAATTATAAGAATTGTAAATAACATTAAACCGGCTAAATCTTTAACACCCCAAGAGCCAAAGGCCGTGATCCCATTGAGTATACTAATATTTGCCATCTTTTCACTTAAGGATGCAAATATACCTATTCCAAGATAATCTTTGAAATCATATAAACCAATTATAGCAATAATCATAAATAATGCAAAAATTATAATTATTCCTATTCCTTTTTTAGAACTTTCCTCATAATTGAATTCCATTTTTTCTTCATCTAAATCTCTATTACTCTTTAATAGTAAAGTAACACTCATAGCAATTGCTGCAACAACAAATATTATTAAACGCACCTTAAGCATACTTTTTTTACTTATTTCAAGCAAATAATTGATAGTACTACCAAAACCTAGTAGTGATGCAAATGATCCAATTATAAGAGCTCCAATAGTTGCAAACATCACTCTTTTTTTATTAAAACCAAGTTCAGTTAATAAAGATGCAAAAAAAGGTATTAATACAAATGTTAGCATACTACTTCCAATTATACTTTCAAAAGTCATTATTATTAAAGAGCTTAAGATAATTGCTAAAGTTTTCTTTTTTTCAAACCAACTAGCAATTTTTTTAATGATATTATGGTATGCTCCAGTTTTATTTAAAACACCATATAAGCCACCTATCATTAAGAATATTACACCATATTCAGCATATAAATAAAATGCTTGAAATGGTAAAGAAAATATGTCTCCTAATCCTAAGGCAGTACTAGTATCAGCTTTATAAAACGTTCCTTTATAAAACAAACCTCCACTTATAAACCAAGATAAGACTACAAAAATTAAAAATGTAATCAAAATTACTTTTAATAAACTATTATTTTTTTTCATAAATATTCCTTTCTAATAAAAATTATATAGCAAAACAAGAATAAATTAAATATTTTTATTTTAAAACAAGAAAAAACTGATGAATTATCATCAGTTTTAATCTAATTGTACACCCTTAGTAATACCACTACCACCAGTTGCAATTATATAATTAATATTAGTTGTCGTTCTAGAATAATTAACAACTATTCCTGCGCCGCTTGTCGCAGCACCTTGGAATGTATAATTGTATTGTGATGGATTGCTATAAATATTTAATGTTCCATTAGCTTTAGGACATTGAGCAAACATATAAGTAGTTGTTGTTGCATATACGTTTAAAGTTCCTATACCATTCCATGTTGTTGAATATTGACCAGCATTTTGAAACATTCTTTGCATATCTGTTACCTTTGATGTATCCCATCCTGACAAATTACCTATATTCCAAGTTGTTGCATTTTTACCAGCAGCAGAAAACATCATTGACATATTGGTTACTTTCGATGTATCCCAGTTTGATAAATTTCCAATATACCATGTTGTTGATGCCATACCAGAATTTTCAAACATATTTGACATATCTGTTACTTTTGATGTGTTCCAATTACCTATATTACCAACATTAAATGTTGTAGCATTAATTCCAGCATCACCAAACACATGGTACATAGTTGTTACATTTGAAGTGTCCCAAGCAGATAAATCGCCAACACTCCAAGTTGTTGCATCATAACCTGCTCCCGAGAAAAGAGCTGCTATATCTGTTGCACTTGATGTCCTCCAACTAGACAAATCTAAAACAAATGATGTTGTAGCCATTGCCAATGCACCAAACATATTTCGCATATTAGTTATAGTTGAAACGTCCCAATTTGATAAACCTATTAAACTGAATGTTGTCGCAGTTTTAGCTGTACCATCAAACATGTCTTGAGTACTGCCAACGCCATGCATATTCCAACCAGAGAGATTTAAAGTAAATGTTGAGGCACTATAACCGGTTGAACGGAACATTTGATACATTGTTGTTACACTTGAGCAATCCCAACCACTTAAATCTAAATTGAATGTTGATGCTGCATATCCAGTATATGAGAATGTTTGCTCCATCGTAGTTACTTTAGAAGCATCTAAACCATCTAAATCCATAGTTGTAACTGCGTGCATTCTATAGAACATATAAGATGAATCGGCATTCATATACAATATTGGAGCCGCACTATAATAGTATATTGTCCCTCCACTATACCATGCATAAGCAGGTGTTGGTGAACTAGACTCTGAAATTATATTCTTAGTTTGTGGCGTTATACTTAATGTATTTGATCTCACAATTGATGTTATTAATGTATCTGTAGTTGTATATGCCTTTGTACCACTACCAGCTGACAATGTTTTCAATTTAGAATTAAATTGTTTTCCAGTTACAAGTGTAGCTGTTGCTCCCCAAATAGCATATCTAGTAGCATCACCAGATAATGTCACTGATGTTCCTGGCTTATCACCTGTAGTTGCGGAAGTTGATGTTCCCCAACCTACAAATCCTTGGTTAGTCGGAGGTGTAAATCCATTTGCTGGAAGTGTTACTGAACAAGTTGTTCCTGATGTTACCATACAAGATACTGATTCAGTTGTTCCACTACCACCATTAGCATTAAATGAAAGTGTATATAATCCACGTTCAGTAATAGTTGCACTTGGTGTATTACTTGAGTTATCAGCATTATCCTTAACTGTATTTGCTTTCAAAGTAATTGATGTTGTACCACCAGTTGTAGCTGATAATGTAACAGTGAATTTCTTACCATTAGTTACATTACTTGCTGATACATTTGTTATTGAAACATTACTATTATTTAGTGTAAATGAGCTTGCTGATAAAGATGATGTCGCAAGTCCACTACCAGTATCAGTACATGTTAAATCGATTGTTCCTGTATTTCCAACATTTATTGTTGGAGCTGTACCCCAACTACATGATGGTGCTGTTACATCTACTGTAATCGCGCCACTTGTTTTGGCTGTTGCAAATTTGTTCCCTGCAGCATCTTGAATTTTATTTGCTGCAATTGTTAATGTTGCACTTCCACTTGCAGAACCACCTGTTAATGTGAATGTATATGTTCTACTTGCATTTGTTCCACCCTTAGTTACATTTGTTACTGTACCTAAGTTTGTTCCACTTACTGTTACATCACTCGCTGCAAGATCCATTGTTATTCCTGAATTTGCATCGGCACATGTTAATGTGATTGTTGCGGTTCCACCACTCTTGATGTAAGAAGCACTCCAACTACCCCAATTACAACTTGATGGTGCTGTATTATCTAAATACATACTTGCACTCTTAACTTGACTTGCTGCTAAGCTATTACTTGCGCGGTCACTTATTGCTGCTGCATTACATATATATATGCTTCCAGCTCCAGTTCCACTATCAATTGTAATAGTTCCAGTTGCACTTGATGTCCCAGCTGTTGGTGTTATCGAAATTGTATTTGGCATTGAAGTTGTATTACATGCTGTAACACTACTTGTACTCCATACATATCTTATTGTCTGAGCTGTTGCTGCAAGTCCTGAACCTCCAGTGTCAGCAATCGTTACTGTTGCTGTTTTACTCTTAGCATATGTTGTTCCATTTGATACTGAAACTGCTAAGGTTGGTGCTGCTACATCTACTATGATTGAACCACTTGTTTTAGCTGTTGCAAATTTATTACCTGCAACATCTTGAATCTTATTTGCTGCGATTGTTAATGTTGGTGTTCCACTTGCACTTCCTCCTGTTAATGTGAATGTATAAGTCCTACTTGCATTAGACCCACCCTTAGTTACATTTGTTACAGTTCCTAAGTTTGTTCCACTTACTGTTACATCTGAAGTTGTAAGATCCATTGTTATTCCAGAGTTAGCATCGGCACATGTGAGTGTGATTGTTGCTGTTGCTCCACTCTTTATATATGATGTACTCCAGTTTCCCCATGTACAACTACTTGGTGCTGTATTATCTAAATACATATCTGCACTCTTTATAGTACTTGCTGCTAAGCTATTACTTGCACGGTCACTTATTGCTGCTGCATTACAAATATAAAGTTTTCCTGCTCCTGTTCCACTTTCAATTGTAATAGTTCCTGTTGCACTATTTGATCCAGCTGTAGGCGTTATTGAGATTGTATTTGGCATACTTGTTGAGTTACATGTTGTAACATTACTTGTACTCCATACATATCTGATTGTCTGAGCTGTTGCTGCTAAACCTGAACCTCCACTATCTGATATTGTTACAGTTGCACTCTTACTCTTAGCATATGTCGTTCCATTTGATACTGAAACTGCTAATGTTGGTGCTGCTGCATCGACTATGATTGAGCCACTCGTTTTTGCTGTTGCAAATTTATTACCTGCAACATCTTGTACTTTATTTGCTGCAATTGTTAATGTTGGTGTTCCACTTGCAGAACCTCCTGTTAAGGTAAATGTGTAAGTTCTACTTGTATTAGACCCACCCTTAGTTACATTAGTTACTGTGCCTAAGTTTGTTCCACTTACGGTTACATCTGAAGTTGCTAAATCCATTGTTATTCCAGAGTTAGCATCTGCACATGTAAGTGTGATTGTTGCGGTTCCACCACTCTTTATATATGATGTACTCCAGTTACCCCAACT